>NZ_JAIUJZ010000120.1:0-1535 GCF_020176775.1 Saccharopolyspora sp. 6M | reverse complement strand
GGGGGCCCTCCCTCTCTCCGGGCCGCCCGGCCCCGTCGGGGGGGCGGCGGCGGGGGGGGGGCCCCCCCCCCCCCCCCCCCGGGCCGCGCGGGGGGGGGGGGGGCGCCCCCCCCCCCCGCCAGCACCGCGGAGCGGCCGATGCCGAAGGGGCCGGAGAACGCCAGCAGGGCACCGCCGCCCTCGCTCGCCCGGTCCAGCGCGGCGCTCAGCAGCTCGGTCTCGTTCTCCCGTTCCCGCAGCACCACGCGGCACTCCTCCGTTGCGCCCCGGGGCCCGCCGCACGTCGCGAGGCGGGTTCCGGCACCGTCACTGCTCGATGGTCACCTTGATCGCGTCGCCCGTGCTGACCGTGCGGATCGCTTCCAGCACCCCGTCCAGCGGCAACCGGTGGGTGATCAGGTCGTGCACCGGGACGTCACCGGAGGCGATCAGCCGCAGCGCCCGCCGGTTGTGCTCCGGGGTGGAGCCGTTGGCACCGACGATGGTCAACTCACGGTAGTGCACCGCGTTCGAATCGCAGTCGATGATCGGCGAATCCTTGGGCAAACCGCCGAAAAAACTGATCCGGCCGCCGCGCGCGGCCATCCGCAGCGCCTGCTCCTGCGCTTCGCCGGAAGCGGCCGCGGTGATCACCACGTCGGCGCCGACACCGCCGGTGCGGCGCAGCACCTCCGCGACCGGATCGGTGGCGGAGGCGAGGATCGCGGCATCCGGGCCCACCAGCTCGGCCGCCTGCTCCAGCCGGGCGGCGTTGAGCTCCACCAGGTACACCGCGGCCGCGCCGCGGGCCCGCGCCAGCCGGGTGTGCAGGCAGCCGATCGGGCCGGAGCCGACGACCACGACCACGTCCCCCGGGCCGACCCGGGCGAGCTCCTGGCCGTTGAGGACGCAGGCGAGCGGTTCGGCGACCGACGCGGCCGCGAAGTCGACCCCGCCGGGCAGCAGGTTCACCCCGTCGACCCGCAGCACCTGCTCGGGGACGGTGAGGAATTCGGCGAAACCACCGTCGAAGTGGTAGCCCATCGAGCGCTGGTTCGGGCACACCGTCTGCCTGCCGCGCTCGCAGTAGCCGCACTCGCCGCAGGGGATCGCCGCGATCACCTGCACCCGGTCGCCCTCGGCGAAACCGCTGGCGCCGTCGCCGATGCCGACCACCTCCCCGGCGATCTCGTGGCCGATGACCCGTGGCGGGTCGATGTGGTGGTGCCCGTGCCGCATGATCTTCAGATCGGTTCCGCAGGTGGAGCAGTTGCGGACCCGCAGCTTCAGTTCGCCCGGGCCGGGTTCCGGTTCCGGGGCCTGCTCGATGCGGATGTCACCCGGGGCGTAGAAACGTGCGACCTTCACCTGTCCTCCTCAACGGACCGCAACAGCCGGTCGACCGTCGCCTCGTGCGGGGGGGGGGGGCGCCCCCCCCCCCCCCCCCCCCCCCCCCCCCCCCCCCCCCCCCCCCGGACCGGGTTCCGGCGAACATCCCGCCCTTGCGGACGGTGATCGCCCCTAGGGGGTAGCGTGGCCTGACGTGACCGCACCTG
>NZ_JAIUJZ010000119.1:0-40304 GCF_020176775.1 Saccharopolyspora sp. 6M | reverse complement strand
CCAGCGCCGGCACCGACGGCTTCCACCCCACCCGAGACGGCGAAGACCCCGGCCCAGCCCCGGACGACGCGGAGAGCCGGGGAGACAACGAGGACCGTTTCGAGTCTCATCGACGACCGCACGTACCCTCGGACATCGCTTTGGGCCAGGAGCTGGAACGCGTTGGCGCCCAGGACGACACCCGCCATATCGACTACGAAGGCGGCGTCATCACTCATATCGACGGTTCTCCCGTCCACCAATACGTGCGCGACTCCGTCGAATCACGCCAGCAAGGAATCCAGAATGCCGTGGAGGACAATTTCAAGGGCGGCAAGCTGAAGAGGGATGCCCCGCACACTGACGAGAACGACGTCCCCTACACCAAGAGGTCCCTCGGCAAGGTTCGTGCCGCCGTCAACGCCGTTGCAATCGATCGACGTACCGGCGTGGTAGCGGAGGGAATCAATGGAACACCGGACAAGACGCCCCTGAACAGGGATCTGCATCCCGAGCTGCGAAAGCACATCGCGGCGATGAGCGGCAACCCTGCACAAACCGATCTGAGCGACATTCCCCAATCCGAATTCCCGCACCACGACACCCCACAGCGCCATGCGGAAGTCAAGGCACTCAACGAGCTCATGCGAACACGGGAGAAGATCACCGGGGATTCCATCGATTCACCCGAGAAGTTCCAAGAATTCCTCGATGACGTGTATGTCGATGCTCGCTTCACCTTCAAAGACGAGCCGCACGACATTGCCACGTGCTGTGCTAACTGCGCCCGCATCGTTTCCGGCCCCGACTCGCTGCCCGCCAACAAGCACGATGAAGCCGACCTGTCCGCAGGGGCGACGATGGCGCCAGGCGGATACACCATTGGGGAAGACCCTGAAAGAAAGGGTTCGCGCGAACGTGTTCCGACTGAAGTGGCGAACCCGGACTACCATGAACCACTGGGCCGGCAAAATGCCGCCCGAAAGGCCAGATGACGCAAGGGGAAAGAATGCTCCGAGTCAGCGAAGATGAACTTGACGAGGGCCCCGAAGGACGTGTCCACTACCAAGGACAACCGTTCACCGGAGCAGAGGAGGACTCTTCGGAAGACGGCACGCTGCTGTACTCCACCGAGTACGCGGACGGCCTCCAAGAAGGTCTCGACCGCGAGTGGTACCCGGACGGCAACCTCAAATCCGAGGGCGCCTTCCACCGCGGATCTCCGACGGGAACGCACCGCACCTGGCGACCGAACGGGACGATCGCAACCGAGGCGGACTTCGCCGAGGGCGGGCAGCTGATCCGCCGCAGAACTTTCAGCGCGACTGGAGATCTCGTCGCGGAAGAAACGAACTGAGCCGGTCCACCGCGCGCCAGGGGGTCAACGGGTACGGGCGACTGCGTCCCCACTTCGCCGACGCACGGTGCTCCGGCGTGCACTGAGCTTCTCCGGCCGGGTCGGCCCACGTGCGGGAACGGATCAGAGGACACGATGACGAACCTGGAACTGGACCCCGTCGAGCAGAAGGCGCTGCTGGACGAGGTCACCGACCTCGTCCAGCGCTCCGCACCGCAGGACTGGAGCCGCCTCGCCGTCGAGTACAAGGCGATCGGACGCCACGTCCAAGTAGGCGCGGGGGCGAAGAACTCGGCGGGCGAACTGGTCCAGTGGGCACCTCCGGAGGAGGTGTGGAACCTGCTCTGGCGCCTGCGCGTCGGCATGCACCGGCCACGCCTGGGCACCTGGTTCTCCCCGTTCTACCGGCTGAACCCACCCGCCGACTTCGAGATCGTCTACAACCGGGACAACCCACCGCAGTGGCACGACGAACCACCGTTGCGCGCGTACACCGACGAACAGGCCATGTTCCCCCGGGACGAGCCGAACCTCCCGGCGTGGTTCGCCGACAAACTGCGCGCAGCGGAGAAAGCGAGCTGATCCGCCCCGGCACTCGCGCGGAGCCGAGCAGCGGGGAGGACCGCCGTGGGTGAGGTTCGCGTCGACGAGGACGACATCGAGATGGATCCCACCGGTCTGGTCTTCCACCGCGGCGAACCGTTCACCGGCGTCGTGGTGGAACGGTCCGCGGACGGCGAACTCGTCTCCACCCGCTCGTACTTCGCCGGATACCCCGACGGCCCCTACCGGGAATGGCGGTCCTCGGGACGGCTGCGGAAGGACGGCCGGATGCGGGACGGCAGGTCCGTCGGCAGCCACCGCGAGTGGCACGCGAACGGCCGCCTCGCCGAACGGCGCGAGTTCGACGCCGCCGGGAACCTCGTGCGCCACGAGCGGTGGGACCGCGGCGGAAACCTCGTCGTGGAGCCGACCGGGCGCCGGTGACCGGAGCGGGCGCGCTCAGGTGCCGCGGGCTTCGGCGCGGCCCAGCCGGTCGGCGGTGCGCGTGGTCTCCGGCAGGCGGTAGTGCGGGGTGAGGCGCAGGACCAGCTCGCACGCCTCGTCGAGGGTGCAGCGGTGGCCGACCGAGACGAACACCGGCTTCACCGCGCGGCGGGTGCGCAGCGCGGCGCCCACCGGTTCGCCGTCCAGCAGCAGCGGAGCCCGATCACCGCGTTCCGGGCCGGGCGGGTCGTAGCGGCCCAGCGCGGTCTTGCCGACGCCGACGCTCGGCAGGTCCGTGAGCACCCCGAGGTGGCAGGCCAGCCCGAACCGCCGCGGGTGCGCCAGCCCCTGCCCGTCGCAGACCAGCACGTCCGGCTCCACCTCCAGCCCGGTCAACGCGGCCAGCAGCGGCGGTGCCTCGCGGAACGCGAACAGGCCCGGCACGTACGGGAATGCGACGCGGGACCGCACCACCGACCTGTCCACCACGGACAGCTCGGCGAGGTCGAGCACCGTGACCGCCGCGATCACCTCGTCGTCGTCCGCGCCGTAGGCGACGTCCAGCCCGGCGGCCGTGCGGACCTCCGCGGGGAACCCGTCGAACCGCACCTCCGACCGCAGCCGTTCCTGCACGGCGACGGCCTCCGCCTCCGCCGACGGCCACTCGTGCCACTCCCGGACCTCGATCACGCCACCAGGTTAAGCAGCGGGAGCCGGCGGGGTCAGGTGCCGGTCCAGCACTCGTCGAGCCGAGCGCTCGCCTCCTCCTGGGACATCCGCCGGACCTCGGTCTCGGGGAGCCGCACCGTGTTGATCAGCAGGTCTCGACCGGGAGCGGTCCGGAGCGCCGGGCCGGTCGTGCGCGGCTCACCGGAGGATGGCCTTGACCTCCAGGAATTCTTCGAGGCCGTGCCTGCCGAACTCGCGGCCGTTGCCGGACTGCTTGTAGCCGCCGAACGGGGCGTTCGGGTCGACCGCGCCGCCGTTCACCGCGACCTGCCCGGTGCGCAGCCGCCGCGCCACCGCCAGCGCCCGCTCGTCGGAGCCGAAGACGGCGCCGGACAGGCCGTACTCGGAGTCGTTGGCGATCGCGATCGCCTCCTCCTCGTCGCGGTACGGCAGGATCGACAGCACCGGGCCGAAGATCTCCTCGCGGGCGATCGTCATGTCCGGGGTGACGCCGGTGAACACGGTGGGGCGCACGAAGTAGCCGGTGTCCAGCCCCTCCGGCGCGTCCGGCCCGCCCACCGCCACCGAGGCTCCTTCGGCGATGCCCTGGCGGATGTAGTCGACGACGCGGTCGCGCTGCACGTCCGAGACCATCGGACCGATGCGGGTGGTCTCGTCCGCGGGGTCGCCGACGGTGTACTTGGCGACGGCGCCGACCGCGAGCTCCACCGCCTCCGCGTAGCGGGATTCGGGGACGAGCATCCGGCTCAGCGCGTTGCAGCTCTGACCGCCGTTCGGGAAGCAGCCCGCGGCGCCCAGCTTCACCGCCTTCGCGAGGTCCGCGTCGTCGAGGACCACGTTCGCCGACTTGCCGCCGAGCTCCAGCGCCACCCGCTTCACCGTCCGCGCCGCCACCTCCGAGACGCGGCGACCGGCGCGGGTGGAACCGGTGAACGACACCATGTCCACGTCGCGGTGCGCGGCCAGCGCCTCCCCCACCACCGGGCCGGTGCCGTGCACCAGGTTGAACACCCCGGCGGGCAGCCCGGCCTCCGCGACGACCTCGGCGAAGATGGCGGCGGTGAGGGGGGCGACCTCGCTGGGCTTGAGCACCACGGTGCAGCCGGCGGCGAGCGCCGGGGCGACCTTCGCCACCACCTGGTGCAGCGGGTAGTTCCACGGGGTGATCGCCGCGACCACTCCGATCGGTTCCCGGACGATCAGCGAGCCACCGGACTCCTCGCTCCACTCGTAGCCCTGGTCGAGCAGGTCGGCGATGCCGCGGGAGGTCGCCACCGGCACGCTCGCGTGCACCTGGGTGGCGAACGTGATCGGCGACCCCATCTCGGCGGTGACCGTCGCGGCTATCTCGTCGCGGCGCCGCGCGATGCCCTCCGAGATGCGGCGCACCGCGGCCGAGCGCTCCTCGACCGGACGCGCGGCCCAGTCGTCGAAGGCGGCGCGGGCCGCGGCCACCGCCGCGTCCACCTCCTGGACCGTTCCGGCGGGGACCGAGCCGATCACCTGCTCGGTGGCCGGGTCGACCACCTCGATCCGCTCCCCGGCCCCGGCGACGTACTCGCCGCCGATGACGTGGTCGGTCCGGCTGGTCGTGGGCGCCGCCATGAGTTCCTCCGGGAGATCGATGATCGGGCTTCCACCGAGCCTGGCACACCCCGGAACGCGCGCGCACCCTCCGAAGATCGGAAATTTCGGGCGGGCGGCGAGCCGGAACGCCGGTTCAGGACAGCCGCTGCAGGAACGCGGCCACTGCGGCGCCGAACTCGGCGGGCAGTTCGACCGGCGGCGTGTGCCCGCACTCCAGCAGCACGGGTTCCGGCGCGTCCAGCGCACGCGCGAGCTCACGCGCGTGCTCCGGGGTGCGCGCGGTGTCGAAGCGGCCGTGCACCACGAGCGCGGGCAGTCCCGCCAGCTCGCCGAGCCGCGGGAGCAGGTCGGTGTCGCGCTGGCTGCGCAGCACCGCCAGCACCGCCTCCCGGTCGAGCCCGGCCGGATAGGCGTCGAGGAGTTCGGCGACGGCCGCGGGTGGCGGCAGGTGCACCGAGCGGCGCGCCACCGCCCGCCACAGCTCGGGTCCCCAGTTCCGCGCGACGCGGTCGATGATCGCGTCCACGTCGCCGTGGCCGCGCATGTTCGCGCCGCTGTCGCAGCAGAGCACGCCGCGCACCGCCGGAGCGTGCGAGGCCCGGTCGTGCAGCGCGGCGCACAGCGCGATCACCGCACCAGTCGAGTGCCCCAGCAGCACCACCGGCCCGTGCTCCGCGGCCGTTTCCGCGACCCGCTCCCCGAGCCGCGCCACCTCGTGCGGCCCGGGCCATTCGAGCCACGGCGCGACGAGCACGTCGGTGCCGGTCGCCTCCGCCAGCCCGTCGAAGATCACCGGGTCGCACATCGTGCCCGGCAGGCACAGCAGCGCCGGAGCACCGGGCGTCCGCGCGCCCGACCGCGTGATCACCACCTTAACGCCCACCGCGACACCCCCACCGGCCCGAACATCCACCGACCCGAACACCACTGGCCCGAACACCACCGAAGCCGGGACGCTACAGCCGCGATCCCCGTCCTGTCAGCGGCGAAACCGCTGCGCCGACGACCAGCGCACCCGCGGGTTCGCAGCGGCCGCCTCGCGAGGACGGCGATGTCTCCGGTGGCGCGGAGCCACCGGAGACGTCGGGCCCGCGGCGAGATGACCGCCGAGGCTCCGCCACCCGACCGCCGGGCGACCGCAGCCGGGGATCAGTCGAAGCGCGGGGATTCGGTCCGGGTCCGCTTGAGCTCGAAGAAGTACGGATATCCGGCCAACGTGCGCGCCGCGTCGAACAGCTCGCCCGCCTGTTCCCCGCGCGGGATGCGGGTGGTGATCGGGCCGAAGAACGCCACCCCGTCCACGTGGATGGTGGGGGTGCCGACGTCGTCGCCCACCGGGTCCATCCCGGCGTGGTGGCTGGCGCGCAGCTTCTCGTCGTAGTCGGTGACCTCGGCGGCACCCGCCAGCGACGCGGGGAGCCCGACCTCGTCCAACGCGGCGGCGACGACCTGCTCGAAGTCCTTGTTCCCCTCGTCGTGGATCCGGCGCCCCAGCGCCGTGTACAGCGGGCTGAGCACCTCCTCGCCGTGCTGCTCGGCGGCGGCGATCGCGACCCGGACCGGGCCCCACGCCCGCTTCATCAGGTCCTGGTACTCCGCCGGGAGGTCCCGCCCCTCGTTCAGCACCGCCAGGCTCATCACCCGGAAGTTCAGGTCGATGTCCCGGACCTGGGCGACCTCCAGCATCCAGCGGGACGAGACCCAGGCGAAGGGGCAGGCCGGGTCGAAGTAGAAGTCGACCTTCGGACGCTCGGTGCTCATGGACGAACCCTCCACAGTGCTCCGTGCTCCGTGCTCCAGCACGGAGATCGATCGGCGCGGGCGGACGCCCGCCACCCGTACAACCCGGCACGGCCCGCCGCTCTTCCCGTTCGACCCGAACGAGTGTGGAATGTGCCGGTATTCCCGGATGAACGGCGCCCGAGCCGCGAATTCCCCGGAATTCACGGGCTCGCCGACACGCCCGGCGGCGATGATCAGGCGTCGGGCGGCACGGCCGCGCCCCGGCGTGATTGGATTTCCAGCGCCCCGCACCGGCGCGGATCGTCCGGTGCGCCATCCCAACGAACAACGAGGTGATCCGTGGCTCCGCCGAACCTCACCCAGGACCAGGCTGAACAGCGCGCCGCGCTGCTCGACGTCGAGTCCTACGTGATCGAACTGGACCTCTCCGACGGCGCGGACGGGCCGGACGTGCGGACCTTCGGTTCCACCACGACGGTGCGGTTCCGCAGCACCCGGCCGGGCGAGTCGACCTGGATCGATCTGATGGCCGCGCAGGTGCACGGGGCGACGCTCAACGGCGTCGAGCTCGACGTGTCCGGCTACGCCGAGGACACCGGGCTCGCGTTGCCGGAGCTCGCCGCGGACAACGAGCTCGTGGTGCGCGCCGACCTCTCCTACACCAACACCGGTGAGGGGCTGCACCGCTTCATCGACCCCGTCGACGGCGGCGTCTACCTCTACAGCCAGTTCGAGACGGCCGACGCGAAGCGGATGTTCACCTGCTTCGACCAGCCCGACCTCAAGGCCACCTACCGGATCACGGTGCACGCGCCCGCGTCCTGGAAGGTCATCTCCAACGCGCCCGCCGAGATCACCGGAACCGGTGATACCCGCACCCACGCGTTCGAGACCACCGAACGGATGTCGACCTACCTGGTCGCGCTCGTCGCGGGCCCCTACGCGGAGTGGCGCGACGAGTTCCCCGGCGAGGACGGCCAGGACCCGATCCCGTTGGGCCTGTACTGCCGCGCCTCGCTCGCCGAACACCTCGACGCGGAGCGGCTGTTCACCGAGACCAAGCAGGGCTTCGCCTTCTACCACAAGGCGTTCGGGGTCCCCTACCCGTTCGGCAAGTACGACCAGTGCTTCGTGCCGGAGTTCAACGCGGGCGCCATGGAGAACGCCGGCTGCGTCACCTTCCTGGAGGACTTCGTCTTCCGGTCGAAGGTCACCGGCTACCTCTACGAGCGCCGCGCCGAGACCGTGCTGCACGAGATGGCGCACATGTGGTTCGGCGACCTCGTCACCATGCGCTGGTGGGACGACCTGTGGCTCAACGAGTCGTTCGCCACCTGGGCCAGCGTGCTCGCGCAGGTCGGCGGCACGCAGTACACGAGCGCCTGGACCACCTTCGCCAGCGTCGAGAAGTCCTGGGCGTACCGGCAGGACCAGCTGCCCTCCACGCACCCGGTCGCCGCCGACATCCCCGACCTGCAGGCCGTCGAGGTGAACTTCGACGGCATCACCTACGCCAAGGGCGCTTCGGTGCTCAAACAGCTCGTCGCGTACGTGGGGCTGGACAACTTCCTCGCCGGGCTGCGCGGCTACTTCGAGCGGCACGCGTGGGGCAACGCCACCCTGAACGACCTGCTGCTGGCCCTGGAGGAGGCGTCCGGGCGCGACCTGTCCTGGTGGAGCGCCCAGTGGCTGCAGACCACCGGCCTGAACATGCTGCGCCCCCGGTTCAGCACCGACGACGAGGGCCGGTTCACCGAGTTCACCGTCGTGCAGAACGGCGCCCGCCCCGGTGCCGGTGAGCACCGCACCCACCGGCTCGCGATCGGCGTCTACGACGACGACCCGGCCACCGGGCGGCTCGTGCGCACCCACCGCGTCGAACTGGACGTCAGCGGTGAGCGCACCGCGGTGCCCGACCTGGTCGGCGTGCACCGCGGCAAGCTGGTGCTGGTCAACGACGACGACCTCACCTACTGCACGATGCGGCTCGACCCCGAGTCGCTGGCCACGCTCATCGACCGGATCGGCGACATCGAGCAGTCGCTGCCGCGCGCGCTGTGCTGGTCCACCGCCTGGGAGATGACCCGGGAGGCGGAGCTCAAGGCGCGCGACTTCGTCAGCCTCGTGCTCGGCCGCTCCGCCGACTCCGGGATCGGCGCGGAGAGCGAGATCGGCGTGGTGCAGCGGGTCCTGCTGCAGACCCAGACCGCGCTGGCCTCCTACGCCGACGCCGACTGGCAGCCTGAGGGCTGGGACCGATTCTCCACCCGGATGCTGGAACTGGCGCGGGCCGCCGAACCGGGGTCGGACCACCAGCTGGCGTTCGTGAACACGCTGGCCTCCTCGGTGCTCGGCGAGCAGCACCTCGCGGCGGTGCGCGGCTGGCTGGACGGCACGGAGCCGCTGCCGGGGCTCGCCGTCGACACCGACCTGCGCTGGCTGCTGCTGCAGGCGCTCGTCGCGCACGGCGCCGCCGCCGAGGACGAGATCGACGCCGAGCTCGACCAGGACCGGACCGCCACCGGCCGCCGCAAGGCCGAGCGGGCGCGGTCGCTCATCCCCACCCCGGAGTCCAAGGAACGCGCCTGGCAGCGCGCCGTGCACGACGACGAACTGCCGAACGCGGTCAGCGACGCGATCATCGCCGGGTTCCAGCACCCGGGGCAGCGCGAGCTGCTGGCCTCCTACGTGGAACGCTACTTCGCCGAGATCGACGAGGTGTGGCAGCGGCGGTCCAGCGAGCGCGCGCAGCCCACCGTCATCGGGCTGTTCCCGTCCTGGGCCGTGCGGCAGAGCACCGTCGACGCCGCCGACGCCTGGCTCGCCGAGGAGCGGCCGGCGGCGCTGCGGCGGCTGGTCTCCGAGGGGCGGGCCGGGATCGTGCGAGCGCTGGCCGCGCGCGAGTTCGACCGCTCGTAACCCGCGGGCACGAGAACGGGGGCGGACCTGGTCGGGTCCGCCCCCGCTTCACGTTCGGGTCGAGCGCCGGGTTCGGCTCAGCGCTGGGTGCCGGCGGCGTCGGCGAGCATCCGCAACGCGCTGAGCAGCCCTTCGATCATCTCGCCCTCCTTGAACGAAGCGACCATCGTCATCAGCGCCAGCTGGCAGCTGCGGTCCGGGACGCGGCGCTTCGACTCCTCGCCGGTCACGATCTCCACCGCTCGCTGCTGCGGCGACACCGCCAGCAGCACCCCTTCGGCGGCGCGCGCCCCGAGGTTGGCGTGCAGCTCGCCCGCGGTCTCCCGGGTCTGCTCGCCGAGGTCGCCCAGGTACACCGCGAACTCCAGCCCGGTGCTGCGGCTGGAGAGGGTGAGCGCCTCGTCGAGCCGGGCGAGCTGACCGGTGCTGAACGGCAGGTGCGGCCCTTCCGGGCGGACGCGCCGGGCAATGGACAGCCGGCCGGTCGCGGTCACCGCCTCCCCGGTCGCCAGGTCCTGGTCGCCGCCGGAGCGGCCCTCGCCGGTGATCTCACCAGTGGCCACGTGCGCCTCCCCGGTCGGTGCTGTGCGCGTGCTCGGCTGCGGCGGACGCCGTCTCCGCGGAGTCCTGGTCGCCCGGCGGCGCGGTGCTCACGCGCGCCGGATCGGCCACCCAGAACACCGGGGCGAACTCCCAGTCCTGCCCTGCGCGGTATCGGGAACGGGTCAGCTTCGAGCGGAGGGTGATCAGCGCGACCAGGAGGTACACGGACGCCGGGATCACCGCCAGCACGAGGAAGGTCTCAACCGCAGTCACGCTGAGCACGGTAGCCGATCACGTCGCCGCGTGGGACGACGCCACGGCACGCCCGTGTCCTCCGCCCGAGGTCCGGCCGCCGCCGCGAACCGGCCTGTGGACAGCCCGGCATTCTTGTGGACAACTCCGATCCGCTTTTCCGCGCACGCGGAACAAGACCGGCGAGACCTCTTCGCCACCTGGGGAAACGACAATTCCTCGCGCACCGGATCGCGCGGATCGATGCAGAATCCGACCGGCGGAATCGGCATCGCGGCTGACCGATCCGCCCGCGCCCAGGAGAACGCGACTTCAATTTCCGGTGAAAACACCGTGCGTCCGAACGGGTGAGCCGGGGCCGTTCTTGACACGAGAACGGTTTCGTGCGAGGACCCTGCTCTTCGGACCCGCCCCGCCACCGCGGTCACTCCTGGTGCCGGGGACCGGCGCCGAACAGGGGGTTCGCCCCGCGGAACGGGCTCGGCAGGACCATCCCGAGCGTCGCCGGCGACTCCCGCGACCGCCGACGCCGACCGCCGCGGCGGCGCACGGGCCAGGCCACGCCTGGTGAGCAGCGCACGTCGATTCCGTGACCGCACGTGACCATCCCGGCCCTGAGCAGGACAAGGGCTACCGAAAGTCACTAGTCAAGCGTGTCGCGCCTCACGTAATGTAACTCTTTCAGCGCAATCGCCGCCGCCGAATGGAGCCCATCCAGAAGGTCGCAGCGGGCGGCGAGTTGGCGGCTTGTTTGAACGCTCCCGCGCTTCTAGTTTTTCACCTGTATGGGTCTTGCATATTTGATCACTAGCCCCATGGACAGTCCATTCGCCTGCGGGAGGCACACCATGTCGTCGATCAACACCGCCGCTCAGCGCAATCTTGGCACCATTTTCCAGAACGCGCAGCCCCTTGTCGAACACGTTCCGCACACGGCTTCCGGCATCCGCATCAGCGGGACGGATCGCGGGGTCCGGATCAGCGGTGCGGACCGGGGCGTGCGGATCAGCTCGCAGTCCGGAGTCCGCATCAGCGGCGCCCGGCGCGGCGTGCGGATCAGCTCGGCGGACCGCGGGGTCCGCATCAGCGGCGAGGGCCGGGGTGTGCGCATCAGCGGGCAGCAGCGCGGCGTCCGCATCAGCGGCGAAGACCGCGGTGTGCGGATCAGCTCGCGGGACGTGCGCATCAGCGGCGGCGACCGCGGCGTCCGCATCAGCGGCGAAGACCGGGGCGTGCGGATCAGCTCGCGGGGCGTGCGCATCAGCGGCGGCGACCGCGGCGTCCGCATCAGCGGCACCGAACGCGGCGTCCGGATCAGCGGCGAGGACCGCGGTGTGCGGATCAGCTCGCACGAGGGCGTCCGCATCAGCTCTCGGGCAGGCGTGCGGATCAGCGGCGAGGAGCGCGGTGTCCGGATCAGCTCGCGGACCGGCGTCCGGATCAGCGGCACCGAACGCGGCGTCCGGATCTCAGGTCACGACCGCGGCGTGCGCATCAGCTCGCAGGCAGGCGTCCGGATCTCCGGTCAGGAGCGCGGCGTCCGGATCAGCGGCGAGGAACGCGGCGTCCGGATCAGCTCGCGCTGCGGGGTCCGGATCAGCTCGCGGGCGGGCGTCCGCATCAGCGGCGAGAACCGCGGGGTCCGGGTCAGCTCGCAGCGGCGCGGCGTCCGCATCAGCAGCCGGGCCGGCGTGCGGATCAGCGGCCAGCAGGGCGTGCGCATCAGCAGCACCGACCGCGGCGTGCGGATCAGCGCCCAGGACCGCGGCGTCCGGATCAGCTCGCAAGCAGGCGTCCGGATCAGCTCGCAAGCAGGCGTCCGGATCAGCGCAGCCGAGCGCGGCGTCCGGATCAGCTCCCAAGCGGGCGTGCGCATCAGCTCGGCCAGCCGCGGCGTCCGGATCTCCGGCCAGGACCGCGGCGTGCGGATCAGCGGCCGGAGTTCCCGTCAGCTCACCGCGGCGGCCTGACGTGCCCGCAGCGCCGTCACGCCGCCGATTCGCCCAGGTACGGCAGCCACAGCGGGTCCGTCTCAGACAGCCCGGCGATCAGCCGCCAGTGCCTGCCGCGCGGAGCGTGCGGGGCCACCGGCAGCTGCCAGCCCAGTTCGCTGAGCGTCTTGTCCGCCTTGCGGTGGTTGCACCTGGTGCAGCAAGCGACGCAGTTCTCCCACTCGTGCGGCCCGCCCCGGCTGCGCGGCACCACGTGATCGATCGTCTCGGCCCGCCCCCCGCAGTACACGCAGCGATGCCCGTCGCGGTGCATCAGCGCGGACCGGGTGAGCGGGACGCGCCCCCGGTACGGGACGCGGACGAAGCTGCTGAGCCGGATCACCGACGGCACCTCGTGGCTGCTGGTGGCCGAGTGCAGCACCAGTCCCGCCGAGTCGCCGTGCACGACCTCCGCCTTGCCGCAGACCAGCAGCACGATCGCTCTGCGCAGCGGAAGCGCGGTCAGCGGTTCGAAGGTCGTGTTGAGCAGCAGCACCCGCCGCTTGCGCCAGGCGGGTGCGGAAGTGCCCGACTGCCCGGCGGGCGGCGCGTGGCACAGCGTCGCCCGAGGCGCGAGCCCGGCGGCCGCGCCTGTCGGAGTCGGTATTCGGTCGTGCACGCGACCACCTCCACCGGTTGGCAAGGACCAGTCGACCACAATCGACACCCCGAACGCACGTGTGATTCACCACGTGCTAGCCACCTGCGCCGCGGGCCGAGTCCGAGGTCGCGGCGGACCTGAGCGATCTCCGAGGTCCGACCGGCTCCACTGCGCCGATCGTATGGGCTCCGGTGTTGATCGTTCAGGGTGAATTCGGCGAATGCCGCCGCACCCGCACCGGTCCCGGCCCGTTCCCCCGTATCGTCGGCGGGCGTGACGAAGGTTCAGCCGCCCCTGTCCTACCCGCACGCCGAACGCGCCGACGTGGTCGACGACCTGCACGGCAGGAGGGTTCCCGACCCGTACCGCGCGCTGGAGGACCCGGCCGACCCGCGGACCGAGGAGTGGTCCGCCGCGCAGGACGAGTTCGCCCGTGCCCGGCTCGACGCGCTGCCCGGCCGCGCGGAGATCGCGCAGCGCCTGACGTCCCTGCTCTCGGCGGGGTCGGTGTCGGCCCCGGTGTGGCGGGCCGGTCGCGCGTTCTTCACCCGCCGCGCGCCGGGCCAGGAGTTCCCGGTGCTGTACCTGCTCGACGAGGACGGTTCGGAGCGGCCGCTGCTGGACGTCACCGAGCTGGACCCGTCCGGCCTCACCACGCTGGACCGCTGGTCGCCGAGCCTGGAGGGCGACCGGCTCGCCTACCAGGTCTCCGTCGGCGGTGACGAGGAGTCGCTGCTGCACGTGCTGGACGTGACCACCGGCGAGCTGCTGGAAGGCCCCATCGACCGGTGCCGCTACTCGTCGATCTCGTGGATGCCGGGCGGCAACGAGTACTTCTACGTGCGGCGGCTGCCGCCGGAAGCCGTGCCGGACGGCGAGGAGCAGTTCCACCGCCGGGTGTGGCGCCACCAGGTGGGCGCGCACCCGGACGACGACCTGCTGGTGCACGGCGACGGCCTGGAGCACACCTTCTACTACGACGCCCGCGTGTCCCGGGACGGCCGCTGGCTGCTGGTGCACGGCAGCCCCGGCACGGCGCGGCGGGACTCGATGTGGATCGCGGACCTGTCCGGGGACGGGCGGCTGCGCCAGGTCGTCGACACCTCCGAGGGCATCCGCGCCTCGGCGTGGGTGGAGCGCGACGGCCGGCTGTACGTGCAGACGACGCTGGACGCCCCGCGCTGGCGGCTCTGCGTCGCCGACCCGGAGGCACCGGAACCGGCGAACTGGCAGGAGCTGATCCCCGAGGACCCGGATTCGGTGCTGGAGGCGGTGCGCTGGTTCGACGACGGCACCGACGACCCGAAGCTCGCGGTGCTGCGCACCCGGCACGCGGTGTCCGAGCTGGCGCTGCACGACCCGGTCACCGGCGACCGCACCGAGCAGGTCCCGCTGCCGGGCACCGGCCAGATCACGGCGCTGACCGCCGTCGACGAGGAGACCGAGGGCGACCGGGACCGGCTGTGGATCGGCTGGACCGACTTCGCGACGCCACCCTGCGTGCACCTCTACACCCGGGCCTCCGGCACCACGCGGCAGGAGCGGCGCGCACCGGGCGCGGCGGAGCTGCCGGAGGTGCGCTCCTCCCAGGTCGAGTACACCTCGAAGGACGGCACCACCGTCCGGATGTTCCTGCTCTCGCCGACCGCCGAACCGGACGTCCCGCGGCCCGCGCTGGTCACCGGCTACGGCGGGTTCTCGCTGTCGATGGAGCCGTCCTACTCCCCCACCGCGCTGGCCTGGGTCGCCGCGGGCGGGGTGTGGGCGCTGCCCTCGCTGCGCGGCGGCGGCGAGGAAGGCGAGCAGTGGCACCGCGCGGGCATGCGCGAGAGCAAGCAGAACGTGTTCGACGACTTCCACGCCGCGGCCGAGCACCTGGTGTCCACCGGCTGGACCTCCCCGGACCGGCTGGCGATCACCGGCGGCTCCAACGGCGGGCTGCTGGTCGGCGCGGCGCTGACGCAACGCCCGGAGCTGTACCGGGCGGTGGTGTGCTCGGCGCCGCTGCTGGACATGGTGCGCTACGAGAAGTTCCTGCTGGGCCGCACCTGGAACGACGAGTACGGGACCGCCGACGACCCGGAGGAGCTGGACTGGCTGCTGTCGTACTCGCCGTACCACGCGGTCGCCGAGGGCACCGGCTACCCGTCCGTGCTGTTCGCGGTGTACGAGTCCGACACCCGGGTCGACCCGAACCACGCGCGCAAGATGTGCGCGGCCCTGCAGCACGCCACGAGTTCGGACCCGCAGCAGCGGCCCGTGCTGCTGCGGCGGGAGACCGAGGTGGGGCACTCCGCCCGGTCCGTTTCGCGTACCGTGGGCCTGGCGACCGACCAGATCGCCTTCCTAGCGGAGGCCACCGGGCTCCCCCTCGCCTGAGCGGTCGCCACCTCTGACAACTCAGTCGCGGTAGGCGCGTGCCCGTCCAGCGGTGCGCGGCCGGCTCCGGGAACTGCGGACGGCGGGGCGTCCGCAGCTCCCGGCAGGCAGTCGGCCGGCACCGGCGCGGGGCGCGTCCTGCCGCGGTGCGATTCGACGTTCGCAACACCCGAGCATGGAGACCCCGACCCATGACACCCCCGCTGTTGACCCAGCCGCTGCTGACCCAGCCGAACTGCGTCGAGGACGACGGCAGCTGGTGCCAGACCGTCTTCTCGTGGACCGGCAACGAGTGGCTGGCGATGTACTCCGAGCTGCTCATCGCCAAGCCGCTGAACATCGTGATGATCGTCATCATCGCGCTCCTGGTGCGCTACTTCGTGCACCGCACCATCTCCCGGCTCACCAGGGGCAACGGCGGCAAGACGCCGAAGCTGCTGGTGCCGCTGAAGGAACGCCGCCCGGAGTCCTCGGCGATGGCGCTGCTCTCGGAACGCCGGATGCAGCGGGCCCGCACCATCGGCTCGGTGCTCAAGTCGCTGTCCTCGTTCGTGATCTTCGGCTTGGCGCTGATGTACGCGCTGAAGTCGCTGGGCATCGAACTCGCCCCGATCCTGGCCTCCGCCGGGGTGCTGGGCGTGGCCGTCGCGTTCGGCGCGCAGAACCTCGTCCGGGACTTCCTGTCCGGGATGTTCATGATGGTCGAGGACCAGTACGGCGTCGGCGACATCGTCGACCTCGGCGAGGCCAGCGGCACCGTGGAGGCCGTGGGCCTGCGCGTCACGACGCTGCGCGACCTCAACGGCACCGTCTGGTACGTGCGCAACGGCGAGATCCTGCGCGTCGGCAACTCCAGCCAGGGCTTCGCCGTCGCCGTCGTCGACTTCCCGATCTCGCACACCAGCTCGGTGGAGAAGGCCATGGAGGTCGCGCTCCGCGTCGCCACCGAGGCCGCCGCCCGGGAACCGCTGTCGAAGGACGTGCTGAACCCGCCGGACATGCTCGGCGTCGACAAGATCACCTCGGACACGATCACGCTGCGGCTCACGGTGAAGGTGCGGCCCAGCACCCAGTGGGCGGTGCAGCGCAGGCTCCGCGTCGCGATCAAGCGGGCCTACGACGAGGAGAACATCGAGCCGCCGTACCCCCACGGCCGGCCGCAGCTGGACTCGGCCCAGGTATGAGCGGTGCCGCCGGCAGGGGAGGATGGCGGGTGTGAGCGCACCGGAGACCTTCTACGACCAAGTCGGCGGCGAACCCACCTTCCGCTTCATCGTGGCGCGGTTCTACGAGGAGGTGGCGAAGGACGAGCTGCTGCGCCCGCTCTACCCGGAGGAGGACCTCGGTCCCGCCGAAGAGCGGCTGCGGCTGTTCCTCATGCAGTACTGGGGCGGGCCGCACACCTACTCGGACCGCCGGGGCCACCCCCGGCTGCGGATGCGGCACGCACCGTTCAAGGTGGGTCCTGCGGAGCGGGACGCGTGGCTGCGCTGCATGCGGATAGCGGTGGACGAGGCCGACCTGGGCGACGAACATCGCGAGCAGCTCTGGCAGTACTTGGAGATGGCGGCGCAGAGCATGATGAATTCGTGGTTCTAGGAGCCTGATCGCTTGTCATGAACGCACCGGTGGGGGACTCGGGAGCGGCTCCGGCCGCCCCCTGGTGGCGCGATGCGGTGTTCTACCGGCTGGACCTCCGGTCGTTCGCCGACGCCAACGGTGACGGGGTGGGGGACCTCGACGGCGCCCGGCTGCGCCTCGGCTACCTGGAGCTGCTGGGCGTGGACGCCCTGTGGCTGACCGCGGTGGCGTCGGCGCCGCTGACCGATCCGCTGCGGGGTCGCGGCGTCGACCCGGTGCTGGGCGAGCTGGAATCGTTCGAATCGCTGGTGGACGAGGCGCACGCCGCGGGCCTGCGGGTCGCGGTGGACGTCACCGCGCAGCGCGACCGGATCGAACAGCTCACCGCACCGGAGCACGAGGTGTTCGCGGAGTCGGCGCGGTTCTGGCTGGACCGCGGCGTGGACGCGCTGCGGGTCGCCTCGGTGCCCGGCGCGGGCGCCCCGGCGGGAGCCGCGGTCCGCGAGGTGCTGCGGGCGCTGGCGCCGGTCATCGCCGACTACCCGGGCCGCGGTGTCGGCGTGCTCATCGACGAGTCCTGGTTCGACGCCTACCAGGACCACGACGGCTGGGACATCGGCATCGACCTGCGGTTGGGCCGCACCCTGTTCGACGCGGGCGAGCTGCGGGAGGTCATCACCCGGATGCTGGCGTCCGCGCGGATGCTCGGCGTCCCCGCCGTGTGGGTGGTGGCCGGGGAGGACCGGACGCACCCGGTGACCCGGTTCGGCGGCGGCGCCGCCGGGGAGGCCCGCGCACGGGCGCTGGCCCTGGTGTCGCTGGGCCTGCCGGGGATCGTCGGCCTGGACACCGGTGAAGAGCTGGGTCTGCCGAGCTCCGGGGCCGGACCCCGGTCGGCACCGCCCGCGCGCGGCCCGATGCCGTGGGAGGGCGACGAGCCGTCGTTCGGCTTCTCCCCGGTGCCGGGCGGCTGGTGGCCGATGTCGGCGGAGTGGGCCGACTACACCGTGGAAGCCCAGCTGGAGGACCCGGACTCGACGCTGTCGCTGTACCGCCGGGCGCTGGAGCTGCGCAAGGAGCACCCGGCGCTGCGCGGCGACGAGGTGGCCTGGTTCGGCGCCCCGGCGGGCTGCTTCGCGTTCCGGCGGGAACCGGGCGCGCTGACCTGCGCGTTGAACGCCTCTGCGGAACCGGTGACGCTGCCGCCGGGCGAAGTGCTGCTGGCCAGCGGCGAGCTCGACGGCGACCGGCTGCCGCCGAACACGGCGGTGTGGCTCATCTGACCCCCGCAGGCGGGGTGGCCGGCCGCTCCGGACGGACCCGCCGGGAGCGACCGGTGCCGCTCCGACCGGCCGAGCAGACCGCGGAGATCGGGTCGAACCGCAGGCCGCCGAGCCGGTGACGGGTTTCCCGACGCGCCCGGCGACCTTCCGATCGACCCGGCGCGACCGGCGGGTAAGTTGTGCAACGCCCGAGTTCCGCCTCAGTATCCCCAGGACGTCATGCCCGCAGCGAGCCCGGCACCGCACCACGCCACCCCGCAGCGCACCGAGGGCTCCACCAAGGCCCGCGGTACCCGCCTGCTCGGGGTGGACCTGGCCCGATTCGTCGCCATCTTCGGCATGTTCGTGATCCACTTCGGAGCGCCGTTCTGCGGCGGATTCGTGGAAGTGGGGCTGGCGCAGGCCTCCAGCGGACGCGCGACCGCCCTGTTCACCTTCCTCGCCGGGGTCTCCCTGGCGATGCTCACCGGACGCGGCAGGCCGCTGACCGGCAGCGCGCTGCGGGACGCGCGGGTGCGGGTCGCGGTCCGCGCCGTGCTGCTGCTGCTGATCGGGCTGGCGCTGGCGAAGTCCACCGAGGCCACCGGCTTCCTGCTCACCGTGATCATCCCGTTCTACGGGGTGTACTTCCTGCTGTCCCTGCCGTTCCTCGGGATGAGCCCGCGCGGGACCGGGATCGCCGCCGCGGTGCTCGTCCTCGCCGGGCCGCAGCTGTCGTTCCTGCTGCGCTGGTTGCTCGCCGGGGACAACGCGGTGGCCGCCGCGGCCGGGGCGTGGCACTCCGTCGACCCGGGCAACCTGATCGCCGACCTGGGCGTGGTGGACCTGCTGCTGACCGGGTTCTACCCGGCGGCGACGTACCTGGCGCTGGTGCTGGCCGGACTCACCCTCGGCCGGCTCGACCTGCGGTCCCGCGCGCTGCGGCTGCGGCTCGGCATCGGCGGGGCCGCGGTCGCCACCGCCACCTACGTGACCACGGCGCTGCTGGGGCTGACCTACCCACCGCTGCCGGACGTGCTCACCGAGGGGACCGTGCCGCTGGAGCACCCGGAGCTGCTGCTGGCGGCCCGCGCGCACAGCGGTTCCTCGTTCGAGCTGATCGCCTCGCTGGGCATCGCGGTCGCGATCCTGGCACTGTGCCTGGAACTCGCGGACCGCTACGAGCGACCGCTGCTGCCGCTGATCAAGGCGGGCACCATGGCGCTGACGCTGTACGCGCTGCACGCCCTGGTGATGTCCTGGCAGATCGTCGTCGGCGGCTGGCCGCTCAGCGGCGTGCCGGAGACGCTGGACGAGCTGGCCAGCATGGGCCCGGAAGCCGAATGGGTGCCGAACCTGCCCGCGTTCCCCGCCGACGGGCACCGCCCCGAAGGCATCGTCGGGTTCGTGAACACCTACATGTCCGAGCTGTTCCTGCTGTTCTCCCTCGGCTTCGCGAACCTGTGGAAGCGCTTCTTCCGCCGCGGTCCCCTCGAAGGCGCCGTCAGCGCCGCGGTGGACCTGTGCACCCGCAAGCTCTCCTACCGCTGAGCAGTGGTCCTGTCTGCTCGTCAGCGGCGACCACCAGAGCGACCGGACCAACCCGCGGGTTCTCAGCGGTCCGCTCGCGAGGACGGCGATTTCTCAGGTGGCGGAAATCGATCCCGCGGCGAGAAGACCGCTGCGGTTCCGCCACCCGCCCCCGGAGCAGGACGAACCGATCACATCAACAAGGACAGCAGCGCGTGCCTGCGGCGCACCACGGCCCCGTAGCGGGAGTCCATCCGCAACCACGAGTCGGTGGCGCTGACCCGCACGATCTCCGACTCGGCCGGTTCCGCGACGAGGAACCCCATGCCGGAGAGCACGAACAGGCAGCGCAGCGGGATCTTCACGTCCAGCCCGGACCCGCTGACGGTGAAGACCTCCTGGTCCAGCAGCGACGCGGGCGGGGTGCCCTTCGGGCCGACGTTCTCCTTCGCCATGGCGATGCCGCGGTCGGCGACCTCGCCGACGAGCTTCGCGGGCAGGTCGTCCACCCGCCGCCACCCCTCCGGCGGCGGCAGCTCGGAACGCCACAGCAGGTCCCGCTGCGGCCCCGGATCCATCTCCGGCCCGCCCGCGACGGTCAACGAGGCCAGCAGTTCGTTGCCGGACACGGTGACGTCGGCGGGTTCCACCTCGCCTTCGACGGAACGGGTGCACAGCGCGTCGAACGGGGTCGCTCCCCACACGTCGATGCGGCCGGTGGTGCCCCGGTTGCGCAGCCGGATCACCGACTGCCCGTCGAGGCGCACCGAACGGGCCACGAACGCGCCGAGGTCCTCGCGCTCCACCTGGTCGGGCATCCGCAGCTCAGGCACGGCCGCCCGCTTCCGCCTGCGCGAGCACCGGCTGCCACTCGGCGAGGAAGTCCCGTTCGTCGGTGCTGAGCCTGCGCGGCCGCCCGGCCTTCAGGTCGTAGGGAACCATCAGCGTCTCCGCGGTCGCGACCTCCGCGGACCCGCTGGTCGACGCCGAGTAGTCGATCACGAAGGACGCCGGCTTCAGGTCTCGCACCGACATCCGCACCTGCAAGGTGCCCGCCGAGTGCGACACCGGGATCCGGTAGTCGACGGCGAGGCGCGCGACCACCATGCCCTCCGCCATGCCCAGCAGCCCCCGCCTGCCCGCCTCGGTGAACAGCAGCTCCACCCGGGCTTCCTCCAGCAAGGTCACCGTTCTGGCGTGGTTGACGTGCCCGAACGCGTCCATGTCGGACCAGCGCAGCGGAACATCGGCTACGAAAGCACCCACTCGGTGTCCTTCCCGTGTGATGGCTGAGGTTCGCCCCGATCGTAGTCCGGACGCGGACCGGCCCGGCGGCCCCGCGGACGCGGGAGGGGCGGACCGTCCGGCCCGCCCCTCCCGACATCGAGACCGCGCGGTCCCGCCGACCACCCGAGCCCCCGCAGGCGCGGGGGCGGGTGATCAGCGGACCATGCTGCGCAGCTGCCGCGTCGCCACCGACAACGTCGCCAGGTCGAGCCCGCCGGAGCGCTTGATGGCCTCCAGCGACGTCCTGGCCCGCTCGATGCGGGACGCGTTCGTCGCCTCCCACTGGGCGATCTTGTCCGCGGCCGGTTCCTCCGGGTCGCTGGTGCTGAGCACGTCGATCGTCAACGCCCGCAGCGAGGCGTACATGTCGTCGCGCAGCGCCAGCCTGGCCAGCGAGTGCCACCGGTTGCCGCGCTCCAGCCCGTTGACCGCGACCAGCAGCCGCTCCATGTCGAGGTGCTCGGACAGCGTGTAGTACAGCTCCGCGCTCTCCATCGGGCTGCGCTCGGCGCTGACGCCGTTGTCCCGCTCGGCCAGCTCGGCGATCTCGGTGATGTCCAGCAGCGCGTAGGTGTCCAGCAGGGCACCGATGCGCTCCGCCAGGTCCGCCGGGACGCCCTCGGAGATGAGCTGCTGCTTCTTCTCCTCGGCGGCGACGGCCGCCTGCCCGCGCAGCAGGCCGGGCACGCTGGCCGCGAGCTCGGACACGACCGGCCGGAACCGGCTGATCTCCGCGCCGATCGCCAACGGCTGCGGGCGGTTCGACAGCAGCCAGCGGGCCGCGCGGTCCAGCAGCCTGCGGCTGGCCAGCACCATCTCGTCGGCGACGCGGCTGGCCACCACGTTGTCCAGCTCGTCGATCCGCCGCCACAGCTCCGGCAGGTCGTAAACGCTGGTGACGACCGCGTAGGCGCGCACCGCGTCGGTGGCGCTCGCCGCGATCTCCTCGGACAACCGGTAGGCGTAGGACACGCCCGCACCGTCGACGACCTCGTTGACCAGCAGCGTCGAGGTGATCTCCCGGCGCAGCGGGTGCGCGGGGATCGCGTCGGCGTAGCGCTCCCGCAGCGGCAGCGGGAAGTAGTCCGGCAGCCGCCCGCTGAACGCGTCCGCGTCCGGCAGGTCGCTGGCCAGCACCTGCTCCTTCAACGACAGCTTCACGTGCGCCAGCAGCGTCGCCAGCTCCGGCGACGTGAGCCCGGTGCCGCTCTTCTCGCGGTCCCGCAGCTCCTTCTTGCTCGGCAGCGCCTCCAGGTCGCGGTCCAAGCCGCCTTCCTCCAGCGCGGTGATCTGCCGGGCGTGCACCGACACCATCGGCGCCGCGTGCGCGCGGGACACGCCCAGCACCTCGTTCTGCCGGTAGTTGTCGGCCAGCACCAGCTCGGCGACCTCGTCGGTCATCTCCGCCAGCAGCTCGTTGCGCTGCTCGCCGTCCAGCTCGCCCTCGGCGACCAAGTGGTCCAGCAGGACCTTGATGTTCACCTCGTGGTCCGAGCAATCCACGCCGGCCGAGTTGTCCAGCGCATCGGTGTTGACCTTGCCGCCGACACGTGCGAACTCGATGCGGCCGCGCTGGGTGAGGCCGAGGTTGCCGCCCTCGCCGACCACCCGCACCCGCAGGTCCGCGCCGTCCACCCGGACCGCGTCGTTGGCCTTGTCGCCCACCTCGCCGTGCGTCTCCGTGGAGGCCTTCACGTAGGTGCCGATGCCGCCGTTCCACAACAGGTCCGTCGGGGCCTGCAGGATCGCCTTGATCAGCTCCGCCGGGGGCAGCGCCGTCACCGACTCGTCGATACCCAGCGCGGTGCGGACCCGCGCGTTCAGCGGGATCGACTTCAGCGACCGCGACCACACGCCGCCGCCCTCGCTGATCCTGCTGCGGTCGTAGTCGTCCCACGTGGAACGCGGCAGCTCGAACAACCTGCGCCGCTCCGCGTACGAGCTCGCCGCGTCCGGCTCCGGGTCGATGAACACGTGCATATGGTTGAACGCCGCCACCAGGCGGATGTGCTCGGACAGCAGCATGCCGTTGCCGAACACGTCCCCGCCCATGTCGCCGATGCCGACGACGGTGAAGTCCTCGCGCTGGGTGTCCAGGTCCAGCTCGCGGAAGTGGCGCTTGACGCTCTCCCACGCGCCCTTCGCGGTGATGCCCATCGCCTTGTGGTCGTAGCCGACCGAACCGCCGGAGGCGAACGCGTCACCCAGCCAGAAGCCGTAGGAGCGGGCCACGTCGTTGGCGACGTCCGAGAACGACGCGGTGCCCTTGTCCGCGGCCACCACCAGGTACGTGTCGTCGCCGTCGTGGCGCACCACGCCCTCCGGGGGCGCCACCTCGCCGCCCACCAGGTTGTCGGTCAGGTCCAGCAGGCCCGAGATGAACATCCGGTAGCAGGCGATGCCCTCGTTCAGCGTCGCCTCCCGGTCCTTCACCGGGTCCCCCGTGGGCAGCGGCGGGCGCTTCACCACGAACCCGCCCTTCGCGCCGACCGGCACGATCACCGCGTTCTTCACCGCCTGCGCCTTCACCAAGCCGAGGATCTCGGTGCGGAAGTCCTCCTGCCGGTCCGACCAGCGCAACCCGCCGCGGGCCACCGAACCGAAGCGCAGGTGCACGCCCTCCACCCGCGGGGAGTACACGAAGATCTCGTAGGCCGGCCGCGGCTCCGGCAGCCCCGGGATCTCCTTCGGCTCCAGCTTCATCGCCAGGTAGGAGCGCTCCGGAGCGCCGTCCGCGTAGTAGTTGGTGCGCAGCGTCGCGGTGATCAGGCTCAGGTAGCTGCGCAGGATCCGGTCCGCGTTGAGGCTCGTCACCTCGTCGATCAACCGGGTGATCTGGGTCCGCAGCTCGTCCTGCCGGGCGGCCCGCTCGTCCTCGGCCAGCTTCGGGTCGAAGCGCACCTCGAACAGCCTGGTCAGCGCCACCGTCGTCGCCCGGTACGTGAGCACCACGTCCGCGATGAACTCCTGGCTGTAGGGCACCCCCGTCTGGCGCAGGTACTTCGCGTAGGCGCGCAGCACCGACGCCTGCCGCCAGCTCAACCCGGCGCGCAGCACCAGCGAGTTGAACCGGTCCACCTCGGCGTCGCCCAGCCAGGCCGCGCGGAACGAGTCCTCGAACCGCTCGCGCAGCGTGTCCAGCCGCTCGGCGCCCTCGGTCTCCAGCAGCCCGCTCTCCAGCCGCAGGCCGAAGTCGTAGATCCAGCACTCGGCGCCGCTCTCCGGCACCACCTCGTACGGCCGCTCGTCCACGACCTCCACGCCCATGCTCTGCAGCACCGGCAGGACGCGGGACAGCGTCACCCGCTCGCCCGTGACGTAGATCTTGAACCGGCGCTCGCCCGGAGCGGCGTCCTCCGGCGTGTAGAACGACATCCGCAGGTCGCGCTCACCGGACAACGACGCCAGCTTCCGCAGGTCGCGCAGGCCCTCCCCAGCGCTGAAGTCCTCCTTGTACGCCTCCGGGAACGACGCGGCGTACTGCTGCGCGGCCTCGCTGGCGGCCTCCGAGCGGCGCACCCGGCGCGGCTCCTCGGCGTCGCCGGGGGCGATCTCCACCTCGTCGACCATCTGGTCTTCCCAAGTGTGGATCGCCTCGGACAGCCGCTCCTGGATGCGGGCCAGGTCCGGCTCCGGGGCCTCGCCGCCCGGCTTCGTGTGCACCACGAAGTGCACGCGGGCCAGCGCCGACTCGCCGACGCGGGTGCTGTACTCGACGCTCGCGCCGCCCAGCTCCGCCAGCAGCACCTCCTGCATCGCCAGCCGGGACCGCGTCGTGTAGCGGTCCCGCGGCAGGTACACCAGGCAGGAGAAGAACCGGCCGTACGGGTCGCGGCGCACGAACGGCTTCAGCTTCCGGCGCTCGGCCAGCGCCAGCACGCCCGTCACCGTCTCGCGCAGCGTGTCCAGGTCGGTGGAGAACAGCTCGGTGCGCGGGTAGTTCTGGATCTCCTCCAGCATCCGCTGGCCCGAGTACGACTCCAGCGGGAAGCCGGCGCCGTGGATCGCCTCGCGCACCCGGCGCTCGATGAACGGGATGTCCAGCACGTTCTCGTGCAGCGCGGTGGTGGTGAACAGGCCGATGAACCGGTGCTCCCCGGTGACCGCGCCGTTCTCGTCGAAGGTCAGCACGCCCACGTAGAACGGGTGCACCGAGCGGTGCACCGTCGACGGGGTGCTGGCCTGCGTGAGCACCAGCGGCTCTCCGGAACGGGTGCTGGTCAGCACGTCCGGACCGGTCGTGAGGTCCTCGGCGGCGACCGTGTCGCTGCGCAGCACGCCGAGACCGGACCCCAGCACCGGGCTCAGCGCGGGCTTGCCGTCCCGCTCGACCAGCTCGTTGTGCCGGTAGCCGAGGAACGTGAAGTGCCCGTCGGCGAGCCAGCGCAGCAGCCCCGCGCTGTCCGCGGCCTGCTTGCCGGGCAGCGCCCCCGGCTGCGACTCCAGCTCGTCGGCCAGCGAGCGGGCGGTGGTCAGCATCCGCTCGGTGTCCTCGACGACCTCGCGGACGTCACCGAGCACGGTGCGCAGGCCCTGCTCCAGCGCCTGCAGCCGGTCCGCGTCGGTGATCCGGTCGACCTCGGCGAGCATCCACGACTCGGCGAGCGCGTCCGCGGGCGGCGCGCCCGGGTCCGCGTGCGGCAAGACCTCCAGCAGCGCGCCCGCGGCATCGCGGCGCACCACGACGATCGGGTGGATGATCCGCTGCACCTCGGCACCGTGCCGGGTCAGCTCGGCGATCACGCTGTCCACCAGGTACGGCATGTCGTCGGTGACCAGCTGCAGCACGGTCGCCTGGTTCCGCCAGCCGCCGTCGTCGAGGCTGGGGTTCACCACCTGCACCAGCGGACGGCCGGCGACCCGCTCGGCGGCGAGCGCGTGGTGCGAACGCAGCGCCTCCACGAGCTCGTCGGGTTCGTCACCGGCGAGCTCTTCGGCAGGCACATGCCGGAAGTAGGTCCGCAGCAACTCGCCGAGCTCCCCCGCGGAGTCGGCGGCGCGGTCGAGCAACCAGGCCTTCGCGGCCTCCGGGTTCTCCAGCACGGCGGCCCCGCCGGTCGCGGCGTCGGGGATGGCGGATCGGGGTTTCGAGGTCATCTTCAGCTGCTCCACGCTTGACGGCACCGCGTTGTGCCAACACGGCTTCCACCCTAAGCCTGCCAGGCCGCGCGCCGATCAGGTGGGAGCGGCACCGTTCCCACCGGAAACCTCCTGCGACGTTCCGATTTCCGGGTGGTTCCGGAGGTGCGCGGACTGTGCGAACGGGGGCGTGCAGGTGGGCGGGTGTGGAGGATCACGGTGCCTCCGGACGAGCGGTCCGGCGGTGCGCGACGCCGGGCGGACGGGAACCGGGCGGTGTCTCGATCGGCGGTCGCGCGGGCGAGGTCGAGACACCGGCCGGGTCGCCGGAACTCGCGGAGGTGCCGGGATGCGGCGGGACAGGGCGCGATCGCGTCGCCGCGCCCGCGCGCACCGGGACGAGCGCCAGGCGGGATCGCGCGGCGGTGGCCAGGCGTCCGATCACCGCGGCCCCCGCGCCCGCGCGACACCGCTGCGGGCACGGGTCCGCGGCTCAGTACCGGGGCGTCCAGGTGTCCTGGGCGGGACGGCGGTGCCGAGGCCGCGCGTCGGGATCCGGCTCCGCCTCGTGCTGGTGCGGCAGGCCGATCGGATGACCGTTGGTACCGGGCCGGCCGTGCCGCCCCGGTCCGTCGTCGTCCTGGCGCCTGCCGTTCTCGTAGGCGAGCAGCGCCTCGGCCAGCAGGTCCGCCAGGCCGACCTCACCGGCGGGTTCCTCCGCGGCCTGCGTGCTCCCGTCCTGGTGCCGGGCCAGCAGCTCCGCCGCCGATTCGAGGCGGTCGGCGGCGGTACCACCGGGTGCGGCGAAGGGCTGGTCGTCGGACTCGGACGCGCCGTGCACCGGGCCGAAATCGGGGCGGGTGCGGTCGAACGGGGAGACCTCCGGCTCGCCACCGCCCGGGTACGAGGTCGTCCCGGTGGGCTCGGACAGCATTCCCAGCGTCGGCGGCAACCCGTCCGCCGACTCGACCGTCCCTTGTGGACCGAGCGGGTCGGGGGCGGCGTGCGCGGACGACGGCCGGTCCCACGGCGCCGCGTCCCAGCGCGGCGGATCCGGCGCGGTGCCGCCGAACCGGTCGTCCGGGTCGGCGTGCCGGGCGCGGCGGCGACCACCGGAACCCGAAGTCTCCTCGCTCGCACCGGCGGTGCCGGTCGATCCGGTGTGCCTGTCGCCGGTGTGCTGACCGCCGGAACCGCCTTCCCCGGCACTTCCCCGCTCGTCCAGGAAGGCGCCCAGGTAGCGGTCCGCCCACGAAGCCCCGGACCGCGGCGGATCCTCCGGCAGCGACTCCTCGTACCCGCCGGCGTCGGCGGGCTCCGGCGCCGCGCGGCGCGACCGGGCGCCGTCCTCGCGGCCGTGGCGCTGCATCTCGGCGAGGCTCTCCCGGATCTCGGCGAGGGTGCGGCCGCGCGAGCGCCTGCCACCCTCCTCGTGCGTCCCCGGAGCCGCGTCGGCATCCGGCTCCGCACGGTCCTCGTCGAGGTGCTCGACCGCACCGACCTGCGAGGTCGGCGGCGGCTCGTGGTCCGGCACCGAGATGACCGGCATGATCGCCGTGACGTCCGGGAAGCTCGGCTCGCCCGGTGCGCCGCGATCCCACGGGGCGCTCACCTCGGTGGGCGGCGGCTCGGCGACGTCCTCCCGGCGCCGGGAGCCGCGGGTGCGCGGAGCGGGCGCGTCGTCCGGTTCGGCCGTGCGCGCGCCTTCCGGTTCCGGCTCCGGGATCGCCGGTCCGCTGCGGGAACCGAAGTCGTAGACCGGGAAACCTTCGCCGAACGGCGCCGAGGTGACGCGGCCGACCGGGACGTCCATGCCGCCGTGCCGACCGGAGTCCTCCGCCGCGGGCTCCTCCGGTTCAGGGGCGCGGCGCTTGCCGCCGGTGCCCGCGGCCTCCGGCTCGGGCGCGCGCGGAGCCGGCATGGCACCGAGCGGACCGGGGTCCCGGCGCTGCTCGCCCTGGTCCTGGTGCGTCCTGCGGTCGTCGGCGACGCGGCTGGTCAACGTGTCCATCAGCCTGCGCGCCGCGTCGCGCACGCTGCTCTCCCCCGGCTTGCGGTACTCGTCGAGCGGGTCCTCCGGAGCGATGCGGTTCGCGGCCCCGGTCGGGACTTCCGGGGTCGCCTCGGCCGCGGGACGCTCGTTCGGCGGATCCGGAGCGGGCACGGGCTCCGCCGGTTCGGGCGGCGGGGAGAACCCGGAGTTCGCGGCGAACGGACTGCCGGTGGTGCGCTGCGGACGGCCCGTGCCGTCCGCGCGGCGGCGGCCCGCGGTCTCCTGCTGCTGCGGTGCTTCCGCGGCCACGTCGTGCGCCCCGGCCACCGCCGGTTCCGCCGAGTGCGCGCGACGGCCGGATCCCGCGGCCGGTGCGTCGGCGCCGGAGGACTCGGCCACGGTGGTTCCGGTGCTGCCGAAGGACTCGGCCGGAGCGCGGGCCGGGACGTCCGCCGACGTGGTCAGCGGCGGTGCGGCGACGGGGAGCGGCGCGGCGGCCTCCGGCGCGGCGGTGGTCGTGCCCGCCGGTCCCGGTGCCGCCGGGGGAGGCCCGGTGCCGGTGGCCAGCGCCGGGAACTCCTCCAGCAGCCGGACCCGGGCGGCGTGCACGGCGGCCCGCCAGCGCCGGTCCGCGGCGTACGCGCGGCGCAGCGTGGCCAGCGCCTCGACGAACTCCTCCGCCTTCTCGTGGGTCTGCGAGGACATGCTCAGCGATTCGGTGAGCAGGCAGTCCAGCTTGTGGCGTTCCGCGTTGGCGGCGGCGTCGTTGAGCAGCCGCACCGCCGCGGCGAGATCCCCGGCGGGCAGGTGCACGCGGGTCGCCAGCGCCAGCCGCAACCAGCCGGACGGCCCGGCCGCGGCCGCGCGCACGGGCGTGCGGATGACCGGCGAGGCGGCCTCGACGGCCTCGGTGCGGCGCCCGAGGTCCAGCAGGGAGTGGACCCGCTCCAGCACCAGGCGCGCGCGGATCTCACCGCTCTCCGCGGCGGGGTCGCCGAGCCGGTCCAGCAGGGCCAGCCCTTCTTCGGCGGCCCGGGCGGCCTGCTCGAAATCGCCGTTGCGCCGCAGGTGCCCGGCGCGCGCGGTGCGCACCCGTGCCAGCAGCAGCCTGCTGGTGTCCCGGTTCAGCTCGGAGGCCGCCGCGTAGAGCCGGTCGGCCTCGTCGAGCGCCTCGGCCCGTTCGGACTCCCGCTGCTTGCCGGGCAGCGCGGCGGCGAGCTCCAGCAGCGCGTGCGCGCGCAGCGCCGGTTCGATCCGCTCGCGTTCCAGCACCGGTTGCAGCACGCGCAGGGCGACCTCGTGCCCGCCCGCGGTGCGGGCGCAGCAGGCGAGCTCGACGCGCAGCTCCGCGGCGATCTCGTGATCGCCCGCGCGCTCCGCGTCCCGGACGGCGCTGATGGCCCGCTGGGTGATCGCGACCCCGTGCCCGAGGCGGTTGGACGCGAACAGCGCCACCGCCTCGGCACGGAGCCGCAACGCGCGGTCACCGATGCGTCTGGCCTCCGCCACGGCTTGATCGCCGAGCATCAGGGCGAGCTCGGGCACCCGCCAGCGCATCTGCCAAGCGGGTTCGAACAATTCCTGCGCACCGCCCGGATGAGCTCCGTGCACGCTGGCCAAGACGCCTCCCCGTTCAGGTTCAGCCCCGGGTCAACTTCCGGTGGGTGACTCTGTGCGGACGGGCGGCTTCCTGCCCCAGTCTGTCGATCTTGTTCTTCTCGTAGCCCTCGAAGTTGCCCTCGAACCAGTACCACTTGGCCGGGTTCTGGTCGTCGCCCTCCCAGGCCAGGATGTGCGTGGCGACGCGGTCCAGGAACCACCTGTCGTGCGAGATCACCACGGCGCAACCGGGGAACTGCTCCAGCGCGTTCTCCAGCGAGCCCAGCGTTTCGACGTCCAAGTCGTTCGTCGGCTCGTCCAGCAGGATCAGGTTGCCGCCCTCCTTGAGGGTCAGCGCCAGGTTCAGCCGGTTGCGCTCACCACCGGAGAGCACGCCCGCGGGCTTCTGCTGGTCGGGGCCCTTGAAGCCGAACGCGCTGACGTAGGCGCGGGACGGCATCTCGACCTGGCCGACCTGGATGTAGTCGAGACCGTCGGAGACCACCTCCCACACGTTCTTCTTCGGGTCGATGCTGGCCCGGTTCTGGTCGACGTAGGACAACCGGACGGTGTCGCCGACCTTGACGGTGCCCGCGTCCGGCTGCTCCAGCCCGACGATGGTCTTGAACAGGGTCGTCTTGCCGACGCCGTTCGGGCCGATGACGCCGACGATGCCGTTGCGCGGCAGGTCGAACGAGAGCCCGTCGATGAGCAGGTTGTCGCCGAAGCCCTTCTTGAGGTTCTCGACCTCGACGACCTGGTTGCCCAGCCGCGGGCCCGGCGGGATCTGGATCTCCTCGAAGTCCAGCTTCCGGGTCTTCTCCGCCTCGGCCGCCATCTCCTCGTAGCGGTCCAGGCGGGAGCGGGACTTGGTCTGCCGGGCCTTGGCGTTGGAGCGGACCCACTCCAGCTCTTCCTTCAGCCGCTTCTGCAGCTTCTGGTCGCGCTTGCCCTGCACCGCGAGGCGTTCCTGCTTCTTCTCCAGGTAGGTGGAGTAGTTGCCCTCGTACGGGTAGGTGCGCCCGCGGTCGAGCTCCAGGATCCAGCCCGCGACGTTGTCCAGGAAGTACCTGTCGTGCGTCACGGCGAGGACGGCGCCGGGGTAGTTCGCGAGGAACTGCTCCAGCCACAGCACGCTCTCGGCGTCCAGGTGGTTCGTGGGTTCGTCCAGCAGCAGCAGGTCGGGCTTGCTCAGCAGCAGCTTGCACAGCGCGACGCGGCGGCGCTCACCACCGGAGAGGTGGCTGACCTGGGCGTCCGGCGGCGGGCAGCGCAGCGCGTCCATCGCCTGGTCGAGCTGGGAGTCGATCTCCCACGCGTCCGCGTGGTCGAGCTCCTCCTGGAGGCGCCCCATCTCCTCCATCAGCTCGTCGGTGTAGTCGGTGGCGAGCTGCTCGGCGATGGCGTTGAAGCGGTGCAGCTTCTCGATGATCTCGCCGACGCCCTCTTCGACGTTGCCGAGGACGGTCTTCTCCTCGTTGAGCGGCGGCTCCTGCTGCATGATGCCGACGGTGTAGCCGGGCGAGAGGAACGCTTCGCCGTTGTTCGGCTGCTCGAGTCCCGCCATGATCTTGAGCACGGTCGACTTGCCGGCGCCGTTCGGGCCAACGACGCCGATCTTGGCACCCGGGTAGAACTGGATGGTCGCATCATCGAGGATGACCTTGTCCCCGTGTGCCTTCCGCACCTTCTTCATGGTGTAAATGAACTCGGCCATGCCCTGAATCGTAGTTGCGTCCCGTGTCGGCTCGTGCACCGCCGTCGATTGCCGCGCCGGCAGCCGCGCACAGCCCGCACCGCACCTGCTCCACCGCTGGTCACCGACCTACCGGGTGGCGCGGAGATCACCCGTCGCGGGCCGCCGCGACGTCCGGCCGGCCGGTTCCGGGGCCGGTCGCGGCGGCATCGCGTTCGGCGGCCGGGCGCTCGGCCGATCTGGGGAACCGGTTGCCCCGGGCCAGGTCCAGGCCCACCGCCGCGGCCTCCACCTCCACCGACGTCCGCCGACCGGCGCCCGACTCGAACTCGCGGGTGTGCAGCCGCCCGGACACGACCAGCGGCGTGGCCTTGCCCACCACGCCGAGCACCCCGTCGGCGACCCGGCGCCAGCAGTTCACGGTCACGATCAGCCGGTCGCCATCGGTCCAGCGCTCGGCCTCCCGGTCGTAGCGGCGGGAGTTCCCCGCCAGGCGGAAGGACACCACCCGCTCTCCGCCGGGGGTGGTGCGGATCCTCGGTTCGGTGAGCACGGTCCCCACCACGGCCACGGTCGTCTCGAACATCTCGCCACCTCCTGGAACGCGGAGCCGTCCGTCGGCTCGGGTTCCAGGATGCGCGGCGCCGATCACCCACCGCCACCCCGGTTTCACGATCTGTGCACAGATCGCGCCGCTGTGGACCGATTCATCGGAATCCGGTGGTTAACCCCTCATCGAGGGTCACCCGTCGGAGCGAGAGGTCGGGTTCTTCGCCCCCGAACCCGACGCGTCCCCAGCGGAGAGCCGCCGCAGCATCTCGTTGTAGGCCGCCAGATCCGCGTCCCCGTCCACCGCGGCCTTGCGGTCCAACCGCCGCGCTTCCCGGTAGTCCGCGCGCGACCACTGGATCAGCAACGCCAGCATCACCACCACCAGCGGCACCTCCCCCGACGCCCACGCGAGCCCGCCGCCCAGGTTCTGGTCCGCCAGCAGGTCCGACGCCCACGGCAGCGAAAGACCGCGGTAGAAGTCCGACCCGATCACGGTGTTCGACATCATCAACGTGATCCCGAAGAACGCGTGGAACGGCATCGAGGCGAACACCATCCCCAGCTTCGCCAGCGACGGCAGCGGCCGGGGCGCCGGGTCGATCCCGATCACCGGCCAGTAGAAGACGTACCCGGCGAGCAGGAAGTGCGCGTTCATCACCAGGTGCGCCCAGTGCTGCGGCAGCGCCGCGTCGAACAGGCCGGAGAAGTACAGCGCCCAGAACGAGCCGGTGAACAACGCCAGCGCCACGAACGGATTCGTCAACCACCGCGTCAGCGGCGAGTGCAGGAACGCCAGCAGCCACTCCCGCGCCCCCGGCGGGCCGCCCTTCGCCGCGGGCCTGAGCACCCGCAACGCCAGCGACGTCGGCCCCGCGAGCACCAGCAGCACCGGCGCCAGCATCGACAGCACCATGTGCTGGCCCATGTGGACGCTGAACATCGCCGGCGCGTACCGGCCCACTCCGGACGAGGTGGCCACCAGGACGCTCGCGCAGCCGCACAGCCACGCGACCGTCCGCCCCACCGGCCACCGGTCGCCGCGGCGGTGCAGCACCCGCACCCCGTACAGGTACAGCCCGGCGAGCACCAGCGCCGCCGTGCCGAAGACCAGGTCGAAGCGGAAGTCGAACAGCAGCCGGAGGGCCGTCGGCGGCCCGTCCAGCGGGTAGCCGATCAGCAGCTCGGTGCGGTCCGGCACCGCCCCCAGCTCGGCCGGCGGCGGGGTGCGGCCGAGGGCGACGGCCACCCCGATCGTCGCGAACATGACGAGCACCTCGACCGCGCCGAGCCGCAGCAGCCCGCCGCCGCCCTCCGCCACGGTCCGCACCGCCCGCTCCCGCTGGAAGTGGCCGATGACGCCGAGCACCACCAGCAGCACCACCTTGACCAGCACCAGCACCCCGTAGGTGGTGCTGAACAGCTGGTCCAGCGGCACCCGCGCGAAGGCGTTCACCACCCCGGAGGCGGCCATCACGATCCAGCAGACCAGCGCGATCCGCGAGAACCGGCGCGCCACCAGCCCCGCGTGCGCACCCCCGCGCGCCAGGTGCGCGAGGAGCGCGACCAGCCCGCCGACCCACAACGTGGCCGAGAACAGGTGGAACAGCAGGCTGTTCGTGGCGATGTCGTGCGCCCCGCCGCTCGCCGAGTGGCCGGTGGCGACCAGCGGGAACATGCCCAGCAGCGACACCGCGAACAGCACCACCGTCCAGCCCCAGGACAGCACCACGCGGCAGCCGACGGCCAGCACCAGCGCGATCCCCGCGGTCAGCAGCCACGCCTTCGCCTCCTCCAAGGCGTCGACGAGGCCGAACAGCACCTGGGCGTCAAGGACATCACCGATCGGCCGCCCGGTGGCGTCGGCGGCGGTGAACGGCACGAGCAACGCGGCCCCCACGCACCACAGCCCGGCGGCCCAGCCCGCGGCCCGCACCGCCGCGTAGCCGTCGGCGAGCAGCGGGCCGGACCGGCTCGCCGGGATGCCGAACGCGGCCAGCAGCAACGAGCCGATGCACACCACCGCGCCGGTCTCGGCGAGGACCCGCACCACGGGCAGGCCGTATTCGGTCACCGCGCCCGGGTCGGGCAGGCCGTACGCCGCGTACGCGTCGCTCGCCGACAACGCGGTCAGCGCCGCCGCCACCACCGCGGCGAGGATCCCGGCCGTGACGACCAGGATTCCGACGGTGGTGGACCTGCTGCGTGCGCCGGGAACGGTCTCAGAAGCCACGGAACGAGCCTAACCGCCGGACCCTGACCTGCGGTTTCGGGTGCCCTCGCGCCTCGTCGCCAGGTCGCGGGCCCGGTTGGGCGGTGACCGGCCCCGCTTCCGGCCCCCCCCCGGCGCCCCCCCCCGCGGGGGGGGGCGGGGGGGCGCCGGGGGGGCCCCCCCCCCGGGCCGGGGCCCCTGCCCTGGGGTTGGGGGCCCCCCCCCGCCGCGCCCCCCGGGGGGGGGCGGGGGGGGGGGGCCCCGGCCCCCCCCCCCGCCCCCCCCCCGCCGCCCCCGCCCGAGGCGGGTCGCGGTGCGCCGACGTCGGTCCCGGGCCCCGTGCCGGGTCCCGCCGCCGGTCGTCGTCAGAGCCCGGCGGGCCGCTGCGAGTCCGAGTTGCCCGCGTCGGGCAGCGAGATCCACCCGGTCTCACCGCTGTCGCAGCGCACGGTGATGGTGTTCGCGTCGCCCTCCGGTGCGGGCACCTGGTTGGGAACCCGCAGCGAACCGATCAGCACGCCGGCGTCGGCGGCGGGCCCGAGCCGGGCGACCGATCCGAACGACGAGGTGGCCGTGGCGCCGAGGCCCGGGCAGTCGGCGGTGACGGTGATCTCCTGGTTCGGCTTGACCAGCCCGTCCGCGGTCACGTGCAGCTCGTCACCACCGGCCGCGAGCGCGACCCCGGGCGCCCCGAGGAGCAGACCGGCTCCGGCGACCGCCAGGGTCAGGTTCCGCATGCGCATGGTGTTTCCTCTCCGTTCGCTTCCGGTGTTCCCACCGCTCGACGACGACGCTAGGGAGCGGACCTCACGGCGGCCCGGAGCTCGTGCAACGGTCACCCATCGGTCGAGGGGCAGTCGTGTTTCAGCAGTTCGTGGCCTCGTCGAGTGGATTTCGCGCGCCGCCTGTTACCCGGCCGCCGGGTCACCGCGACGATCCCCGCCTACGTTCGGGTGCGTTCCGCGGGTGAAGGAGGACGAAGGTGCGAACGACGATCCGCGCGGCCGTCGCGGTCGCGGTGCTGGCGGTGTCGGCCGGGTCCGCCGGATGCGGAAGCCCCGCGCTGCGGGTCGAGGGCCCGGCGCTCGCACCGCCGCAGCCCGCCACGACCGCCGAGGTGGCCCCGCCGACCGGCGCCGAACTGCGCAACATCCGCAACATCGACCTGCGCAGCACGGTGCTCGCCGACCCGAAGGTGCCGGACGAGGTGAAGCGGATCCTGCGCGGCTGCTCGGTGTGCGGGCTGGAGGACCCGGTGTACGCGGACGTCACCAAGGACGGCGAGGCCGACGTGCTGGCCCCCGTGCACGACAGCGGCAGCGGTGGCACCAAGGCAACGCTGGTCTACAGCGTCCGCGACCAGCAGGTCTCGCTGGTGTTCGGCTACCTGGGCCCGGACGCCGGGCTCCGCGCCGAAGGGGGTGATCTGGTGCTGGACCGGGACCTCTACGCGCCGGACGACGCGCACTGCTGCCCGACCGCCACGGAACGGCTCCGGTTCAGCTGGGACGGACACCGGTTCGCGATGGCCGAGCGCACCGGCGGCGCGCCCGGCACCACGCCGTACGGCGGTTGGGGGACCATCATCCGATGAGCTGGGACGTCCGAGGCACCACAGTGCTGCTCGTCGAGGACGACGAGGTGATCCGGGAGGCCACCGAGCTGGCGCTGCGTCGGTACGGGTTCGAGATCCGCACCGCGGGCGACGGGCTGGCCGGGCTGGCGGCGTTCCGCGAGCGGGAACCCGACGTCGTGCTGCTCGACGTGATGCTGCCCGAGCTGGACGGGATCAGCCTGTGCCGCGGCATCCGGGAGGAGTCCTCGGTGGCGATCCTGATGCTGACCGCGCGCAGCGACGCGGTCGACGTGGTGCAGGGCCTGGAGGCGGGCGCCGACGACTACGTGACCAAGCCGTTCGACACCATGGTCCTAGTCGCCAGGCTGCGCGCCGCGCTGCGGCGGCGGGAACCGGTACGGCCCGCCGAGGACGCGTCCGCGGGCGACCGGCTCGCGTTCGGCGACCTGGAGCTCGACCGGGATTCGCTGGAGGTGCGCCGCGGCGGGCGGCTGCTGTCGCTGACGCCGACCGAACTGCGCCTGCTGCTGGAGTTCACCGGTGAGCCAGGCCGGGTGCTGTCCCGCGGGCGGCTGCTGGAACAGGTGTGGGACTACCCGGCGAGCAGCGACACCCGGGTCGTCGACGTCCACGTGCAACGGCTGCGGGTGAAGGTCGGCAAGGAGCGCATCGAGACGGTCCGCGGGTTCGGCTACAAGCTGGTGGGCTGACGTGCGCGTCGCGGTGAAGAACGCGCTGGCGATCGCCGGGGTCGCGGCGCTGGCGGGCGTGGCGTTCGCGCTGTGGACGCACTACCGCGCCGTGGACCTCAGCGAGGCGTTGAGCAGGCAGGAGACCGGCAGCAGGTTGCGGATCGCGGCGGAGTCGTACTACGCGCACCGCGACCTGCCCGAGTCCGCGAGCCTGGACGACGCGTCCGCCCCCGCACCGCTGGTGGCCGCGGTGCGGGCCGGTTCGTTCGCGACCTACGTGGACGCGGACGCCGCCGACCCGGCGGTGTGGGCGGGCACCGAGGTCGGCGGGCACGTGCTGACCGTCCACGACCCGTACGCCGAGCAGGCCCGGCTGCTGGCGCAGCTCGACCAGGCGTTGGTGCTGGGTGTGGTGGCGCTGCTGCTGGTGTCCGGGGCGCTGGCGGTGTTCATCGGCCAGCGCCTGGCGCGGCGGATCGGCGCGGCGTCGGCGACGGCGCTGCGCATCGCCGACGGCGAGCTGGCTGCCCGCGTCGGCAACACTATCGCCGGAGCCGGGCGCGACGAGGTGACCGCGCTCGGCGGGGCGGTGGACGCGATGGCAGCGGAGCTGCGGGCACGGCTGGAAGCGGAGCGCCGGGTCACCGCCGACATCGCGCACGAACTGCGCACCCCGGTGACCGGCCTGGTCACCGCCGCCGAACTGCTCCCGCCGGGGCGGCCGAGCGAACTGGTCCGCGACCGGGTGTCCCGGCTGCGCGGGTTGATCGAGGACGTGCTCGAAGTGGCCCGCCTCGAAACCGACGGGGAGCAGGGCGCCCCGGAACGCATCGGCGCGGACCTGCTCGCCGAGCGGGCCGCCGCCGCCGAGAAACCGGTGCGGCTGGAGGTCGCCGAGCCCGCGGAGGTGGACACCGATCCACGGCGGGTGCAGCGGATCCTGGTGAACCTGCTCCGCAACGCCCACCGGCACGGGCGACCGCCGGTGGTGCTCTCGGTGTGCGGCGCCACCCTCACCGTCGCGGACCACGGCCCCGGCTTCCCCGCAGACCTGCTCGCCGACGGGCCGCGGCGGTTCCGCACCGGACGCGCCGAACGCGGCGGCGGGCACGGGCTCGGACTGACCATCGCCGCCGGGCAGGCGCGGGTGATCGGCGCGGAACTCCGCTTCGGCACCGCCGAATCCGGTGGGGCGCGGGCGGATCTGGTCCTGGGGTGAGCCGCGCGGCACGCTGCGCGCTCGGCGGCGGGTCACGCGTTCCGCCCGGCTCCGACCCCGGCGAGCGGCCGCGGCACCTCGCGGGGACGACCGGCCGCACGTGACCGCCCGGGTCAGAGGCGGGCCACCAGGTTCTCGAACAGCTCGTCGTAGGTGCCGTCGACGGCCGCGAACCGCTGCGGCTTCACCCGGTCCACGAGCACCTGCCGGATGTCCGGGTCGGCCTGGATCAGGCCGATCGCCTCGGACACGAACTCGCCCAACGGCATGGCCCCGGCGTGGTCGGTGCCCGGCCCCATCAGCGTGGTCCTGGTCAACGGCGGCGCCAGCTCGATCAGCTGCACCGGCGTGCCGCGCAGTTGTGCCCGCACGGCCTCGGTGAAGGCGTGCACGCCGGCCTTGGTCGCCGAGTAGGTCGGCGTCAGCGGCATCGGCACGTAGGCGAGGCCGGAGGTGACGGTGATGATCGACGCTTCGGGCCGGGTGCGCAGGTGCGGCAGGAACGCGGTGAACACGCGGATGGTGCCCAGCAGGTTGGTCGAGATCGTCCGCTCGGCGACTTCGAGCGCATCGGCCTCGAGGTGCCGCTCCGGGAGCATGATGCCGGAGCTGATCAGCACGGTGTCCAAGTCGGGGAACCGGTCGACGACCCGGTCGCGCAGCGCGGTGATGGACGCGGCGTCGGTGACGTCCACGACCTCTCCGGCGAAACCGTGTTCGGCGGCCAGCTCCTCGACCCGCTCCCGGTCGCGGCCGGTGATCACGACGGAGTTGCCGAGCGCGGTCAGCTGGTGCGCGAACTCCAGGCCGATGCCCGACGTGCCGCCGACGATCAGTGCGGTGCGTCCTGTGGTCTTCATCTGTACTCCAGTTTCGTCGTTACCCTTAAAATGGTAACACCGATACTTCCGGCGGAGCAACCAGAGTGTTATCACTGATACTTCCAGGCGAGGGGACTGCTATCGTTGCCGATCGTGGGATCGACCGACACCAAGATGAAGATCGTCGAAGTGGCCAAGCGCCTGCTCGACGAAGGGGGCCCGGCCGCGGTGAGCACCCGGGCCGTCGCGACCGCGGCGGGCGTGCACGCCCCGGCGATCTACCGCCTGTTCGGCGACAAGGACGACCTGATGGACGCGGTCGCCGGGCACGCGCTCAGCACGTACCTCGCGGGCAAGACCGCGATGCGCCCCTCCGGCGACCCGGTCGAAGACCTCCGCAACGGGTGGCGGCTGCACATCGGCTTCGGCCTGGAGAACCCCGACGTCTACAGCGCCCTCTACGGTTCCCGCAGGCGCCGCGCCCCCTCGGAGGCGGAGCAGCAGGCGGAACGGATCCTGACCGGCCTCATCCACGCGATCGCCGAAGCGGGACGGCTAGCGGTCCCCGAACCGCAGGCGGTGCAGCTGATGCACGCGGCCGGGCGGGGCACCATCTTCACCCTGATCGGCAGCGACTCCGACCCGGCGGACGCCGACGCGCTCGCCGACCGCGCTTTCGAGATGGTCCGCGGCGTGATCACCGTTCCAGACCCCGCCGACCGGCCCTCGGCCGCGGACCCGGTGGCGCGCGCGGCCACCACCCTCCGCGCGGCCCTGCCCGACGTCGACCGCCTCACCGCACCGGAGAAGGCGCTGTTGGACGAGTGGCTCGACCGCGTCCAGGGAAGCGGCCCGCCCTCGCCCGAACGCTGATCCCGCGCGCGGCGCGACACGACCGCAGCGCTTCCGAACCCGGCCGGATCCCTCGCGCGCGGAACCGAACGAGGAACCACCGCGCGCAGCGGCGCATCGCAGAACCGGAGCACGGCGCGACGTCCGATCCGGAGCAGCACGAGAAGATCGTCGTGGAGCACCACCGGACGGCTCTCGGTGGCGTCCCGGAAAAGGCGATCGCCGACCACATCGGCCCCGGGCCTCCAGGATCACCCCGAAGCGTTCAGCGGCTTCCTGCACATGCGCGACGGCTGAACATCGAGCGCGTCGGCGCCGAGGGAACGGGGCGGCCACGCATTCACCCCTGATCCGGAAACCCGGCCGCCCGGCGTGCTCCCACAGACCGGTTCCGGCCGGACAACGGGAAAGTCGCCGAGCACCGGGACGTCCGCACCGATTCCGCCAACGCGAACGGCGTGTTCCGACCGGTCCGCCGGCCCGACTTCCTCGGCCCTGGGCGAGCAGAGCGAGGCGGGAGGGTAAAGTGGGGGATGATCTTGATCGAGATCGTCCCCCACCGCTGTGACCAGCATCGGAGCGCCCCCGGCAGGACTCGAACCTGCGACCTCAGGATTAGAAGTGCGTTCACCCTCGGCGCTGTGCTGACCTGCAAGAACACTGATCGCAGACAAGCATCACTCGCCGAATCCTTTGCTCGATGCCTTTGCCTGTGATTCCGCCGCTAAGTTCACCCGCACGCAGTAGCGCAAAGCAGGCTGTGAACGTTCAGCAAGTCACGAAAATCTCGAACCGCCGTGGCCAACATGGGCTAGAGGCTGTCCCGTAACCGATGGTCAGAGGTGGGATGATCTTGCCGTGGCTGGTGTGATCACGGCGTCGGAGCCCTCGTGGATTGGTCCGTTCATCGGGCTGAGCCTTCAGCAGTTCAGCAAGCTGATCACCGCCCTGCGGAGTGAGGGGGCCGATCCGGTCCGCAGGGCCGGCCGTGGTCATTGCCCGCCCTTGAGACGGCAGTCGCGGAGGATCTTCCAGCTCTTCATGCGGGCGAAGGCGTGCTCGACGCGGGCCCGGACCTTGCGGTGGGCGCCACGGTGGCGCCCCTCGGGCATCCCCGGCGTGACATTGGAATTTCCTGGTAGTGGCGTTCGCCATAGCTGCTCTTCAGGTAGCTATTCACGACATCATTAAAATTGATCCAGTGTTTCGTTTCCGCGTGAGAATCCAGGTGCCCCTGAGTGCCTGTTTTTGTTCTCAGGTGAGGCGTTTGCTGGTGGTGTGGATCATGGCCCGGCGGACGATGGCTTCGTGGTGTTGGCGTAGTCGCG
>NZ_JAIUJZ010000118.1:0-3764 GCF_020176775.1 Saccharopolyspora sp. 6M | reverse complement strand
GCTCGCGGCGCCGCAGACCTCCGCCGAGACCTCCCCCGGCTCGTCCCCGCCCACCGCGCCCGCGCCCGCGCCGCTGGTACCGGGCTGGCTGGCGGTGGCGGTGCTGAAGCGGCGCGCCGCCTACGACGTCCCGCCGGAATGGCGGCTGGAGACCCCGGACAACGTGATCGGCTTCGGGGAGCAGGACGACCCGGTGACCATGACCGGGGTCGCGATCTACCAGCGCGGCTACTGCCCGGACCGCGGCGGCAGCTTCCGCGCGCTCGCGGGCGCCACCGCACGGCGCGGCCCGGACGACGCGACGGTCGCCACCGACACGGCCCGCCGGTTCGCCGAACTCGCCTACGGCGCCGACGCCCGGATCGAGCTCGGGCCGCCGCAGCCGGTGGTGCTTCCCGGTGGTCTGCCGGGGACCAAGGTGGTCGCCACCGCGTTCCCCGCGCCCGCGGCGTGCGGCGCGCCGAGCGCGGTGGTCAACGTGCTCGCCACCAACGGGAACGGGGAGAGCTCGGTGGTGCACGTCGTCGGTGCCGACCAGGAGGTGCCCGGCGCCGTGACCCCCGACGTCCTCGACGGCATCACGGCCTCGGTGCGCCCCGCGGGCTGAGCAGCGCCCGCCCCGCCCCGCGGGCCGAACGACCCCCAACCGGCCCGCGGGCTGAGCGGAGCCGCCGGGCGACCGAGCCGATCAGCTGCGGCGGCCCAGGTCGTCGAAGCCGTTCCAGGAAGCGGCCAGGCCGTAGCCGAGCGCCAACCCCAACGGCTGCACCAGCACGGCCCACGGCGTGCCGACCGCGGGCGGGACGGTGAGCGCGGAGCCGAAGCCCAGGTCCGCCGGCCACGGGTACAGCTCGGACGCGAACGTCGCCCCCATCCGCATCGCCAGCCACGCCGAGACCAGCGAGCCGAGCGCGGCGGCGACCAGCAGCACCGGCCCGCGCCGCCTGCGCAACGTCCACAGCACGGCGGCGGTGACGATGCCGGTCGCGAACGACAGCAGCAGGAACAGCGCCAGCGCGTCGAAGTCGTGGTAGCTCTCCACGATCTGCGCGGGCACCGGCGTCCCGGTGCGGCCGAGCAGGCTCGCCTGCGGCGGCGCGATCCGGGACCACACCCACCCCAGCGGCATCCCGAGCAGCGCCACCAGGGACAGCGCGCTCAGCGCGGGCAGCAGGTCGGCGCGCACCGCCGGCCGCCCGGTCCGCTCCTCCGGTCCTGGCACGCGCACCGCACCTGCGGGTTCGGGTGTTCCGCTGGTCTCGACCGCTCCTGGTGGCAACAGCCGACCCTCCTCGGTGGTGTGGCAGGCACTGGCCCGCCTTGGGGCCTGCGCGGTGGGTTGTTCGTCGGTTCCGTCGGCGGCGGGGCCGCCGCGCACGCCACCGGCGGCGGCTCCTCGCGGGGACGGCTCGTCCCGTGCACCGAGCGGTTCCGCAGCGGGGGGACGCCGGGGTTCCGCCACCCGCCCCTCGCGGCAGGAGCACGAAGTCGACGCCTCCAGCACCCTAGCGGGTGATCGTCGGCACCCGCCCAGGCGCGGCGCGGGCGCCGGGTGGCCATCCTCTATTCTGCGCGGGCGTCCTGTCCCCCACTTCCGAAGGATCGAACCCACGTGGCGGGAACCTTGCCGAGTCCGGTGCTCACCGGGCCCCGATCGATCGATGCGCCGCGCCGGAATTCCGCCGTGCGACTTCCGCTGCGCAGCACCGTTTCCGAGCTGGTCGCGGGATCGGTCGTCGCCGCCGCGGTGAGCCTCGTCCTGCAGTTCGCGGTGGCGCGGCTGGGCATCAGCGAACCGAGCTTCGCGCCGGAGGCGCTGGCCTCGCTCGGCGCCGCGCTGGTGTTGTTGATCACGTTCGTGCTGCTGGCGGTCGGCCCCACGCGGTTGCCGCGGCCGGTGCGGCTGGCGGGGACGTGGGCCGCGCTGTCCACGTTCACCACGCTGGCGCTGGCGATCCCGCTGCAGGCGACGCGGTACTACTTCGGCGGTTCCTCGACGGACAACGCGTTCCGCCTGCAGTACATGACGCGGGCGGCCTCCACGTGGGGCCTGTCCGACATGAACTACGCGGGTGTCGCGCCGTACTACCCGGGCGGCTGGTTCTGGCTGGGGGGCAGGTTCGCGAACCTGCTCGGCTGGGAGGGCTGGGCCGCCTACAAGCCGTACGCCTTGATCTGGGTGGCGGTGACGAGCGTCGTCGCGTTCACGTTGTGGAGCGTCGTGGTGCGCAGGCGGCTGGCGCTGCTGGCGGCCATCGCGACCTCGCTGGCGGGGATGCTGCACGGCATCGAGGAGCCCTACGCGTGGCCGTCGGCGGCGTGGCTGGCGCCGATCGCCGTGCTGGCCTGGCACGCGCTGCGCCGAGAGGAGCGCGCCCCGCGCTGGACGCTGGTGTGCGTCGGCGGGTACGTCGGTTTCGCGGCGATCACCTACACGCTGCACTTCGGCTTCGCGGTGCTGCTGATCGTGGCGATGGCCGTGGTGGTCGGCGTGTTCCGGGTCCGCCGCGGCGAGCGGGTGTGGCCGACGGTCCAGCGCATGTTCTTCCGGCTGCTGCCGATCGGCGTGGTCAGCGGGCTGATCTCGCTGCTGGTGTGGCTGCCGTACGTGCTGGCCACGCACGTGTTCACCGACAACCCGCGCAGCGCGGCGCTGCACTACCTGCCGGAGGACGGTTCGTTCCTGCCGGTGCCGATGACGGACGCGAGCCCGGTCGGCGCGCTGTGCCTGGCCGGGTTCGCCTGGCTGGTGCTGCGCGCGCGGCGCAGCGAGGTCGCGGCGGCGATGCTGACCGTGGTGGTCGCGATCTACACCTGGTTCGGCCTCTCGACGCTGGCGCTGGTCGCGAAGACGACGCTGCTCGCGTTCCGGCTGAACGTGATCCTGGGCGTGGTGCTGGCGGTCGCCGGGGTGTTCGCGGTGCTGGAGTTCATCGGCTGGCTGCGGGAACGGGTGGACGCCGCCTACGCCGCGCGGATCACGGTGCTGTCCTGCGCGCTGGGGCTGCTCGGCGCTATCACGTTGACGCAGGGCGCGATCGGCAGCGCGCTGGCACCGTCCGCGACGCAGGCCTACGACGACTACTACCCGACGGGCGACAACGCGAAGGGCGCCCGCGACCCGGAGCAGACGGGTTCGTGGGCCGACGACGTATACCGGGCGGTGTCGCAGCTGACCGGCCGCCCGCCGCAGCGGAACCTGCTGCTGACCACCGACTACAAGCTGCTGTCGTTCCAGCCGTACTGGAGCTTCCAGCAGGAGACGCCGCACTACGCGAACCCGCTGGCGGACTACGACGGGCGGACCGCGGAGATCGAGCGCTGGACGAAGGCCCGCAGCGGCCAGGAACTGCTGGACATGCTGCAGCGCAGCCCGTTCACCACGCCGAACGTGTTCGTCCTGCGCAACCAGGGCAGCCCGGTCGCCTCGGAAGCGGACCAGGAACGCGCCGCGGACCCGTCGGACGAGAACGGCCGGAAGCTGGCGCTGAACCTCAAGGGCGACGCGTTCCCGCAGCTGCCGAACGTGCGGGACTACGACGTGTTCTTCGACCCGGCCGCGTTCGACGACCCGCGGTTCGAGCGCCGCGAGGTCGGCCCGTACACGGTGATCGCGCTGCGCGACGCGCGCTGACCCGCACGACCACCGCGCCCCCGGGATCGCCCGGGGGCGCGGGGGGGTTGAGGGCCACCGGGTCGGGCGGTGTCCCCGCCCGGGGCCGGGGGGGGGGGGGCGCCCCCGCCGTTCCGCCGGGGCCCCGGCG
>NZ_JAIUJZ010000117.1:0-14550 GCF_020176775.1 Saccharopolyspora sp. 6M | reverse complement strand
CGGGTTTCTCCCCCCGGGCCGGGTCGCCCGCCCGGGGTGCCGGGCGCCCGGCGGGCGCCCCTAACCGGGGGCGCGCGGGCGGCCCCGCGGGCGCCCCCCCCCCCCCCCCCCCCCCCCGGCCCCCCGGGGGGCCGCGGTGCGTTTCAGGACAACCTGATCGGCAGTTCTTCCAGCCCGTGCACGAGGGTGCTGGGCCGCCACCGCAGTTCCGCCGGGTCCACGGCGAGGCTCAGCTCCGGGAAGCGCTCCAGCAGTCCGCGCACCGCGATCCGCGCTTCGAGCCGGGCGAGCGAGGCGCCGAGGCAGAAGTGGATGCCGTGCCCGAAGCCGAGGTGCCCGGTGCTGGGGCGGCTCAGGTCGAACTCGTCGGGCCGGTCGAAGCGCCGCTCGTCCCGGTTCGCCGAACCCAGCGACACGAGCACCAGCTCCCCCGCCGGGATGTCCACGTCGCCGAGCCGGACCGGTTCGGCGGTGTGCCGCATGGTCGCCAGGTTCACCGGGCTCTCGTGCCGCAGCGTCTCCTCGACGGCGTCGTCGACGAGGTCCGGGTCGGCGCGCACCTCGGCCAGCCGCTCCGGGTTGCCGAGCAGGTCGTGGACGCAGTTGCCGATGAGGTTCACCGTCGTCTCGTGCCCGGCGGCGAGCAGCAGGAACGCCATGGAGATCAGTTCGGGTTCGCTGAGCCGGTCCGCGCCGTCGGCGGCCGCGATGAGCGCGCTGACCAGGTCGTCCCCCGGTTCTTCGCGCTTGCGGGCGACGAGCCGGGTGATGTACTCGCCGATGGCGGCCCCGGCCGAGTTGATCGTCTCGGCGTCGGCGCCGTTGACCAGCGCCGTGGTCCACCGCTTGAAGTCCTCGTGCCGTTCCTGCTCCACGCCGAGCATCTCGGAGATCACGGTGATGGGCAGCGGGAACGCGAACTCGTGCAGCAGGTCGATCTCGCCGCGGTCGGCCAGCTCGTCGAGGAGTTCGCCGGTGAGCTGCTCGACGCGCGGCCGGAGGTCTTCGACGCGGCGCGGGGTGAAGCCCTTGAGCACGAGCTTGCGCAGCCGGGAGTGGTCCGGCGGATCCGTGTTGAGCAGGTGCGCGTTGAGGTCGTCGATGAACTCGGCGCGGTGCGCGCCCTCCCCCAGCTGGTTGTCGATGGCCTTCTTGGTGCCTTCGACGTTCTTCTGCAGCCTCGGGTCGGAGAGCGCCTGCCGTGCTTCGGCGTAGCGGGTCACGACCCACACCGGGATGCCCGACCGGCTGATCACCCGCTGCGCGGGGGCGTCGGCGCGCAGCCGCGCGTAGCGCAGGTAGGGATCTTGCATGAACGCGTCGTCGAGGACGGTCGGCTCGGCGTCCTCCGTGGTGGCGGGCATCGCGTCCTCTCGGGTCGGAGGCTGTCGCGGGACAGTCAACTCGCCGCTGTCTGAGAGGATTCTCAGCTCCCAGGGCGGTCCCGAGACCACCATCCGAGGTGCTCCGCGGGTACCGCCGCGGACCCGGGAGGGGCCGCCCGAACGGCCCCGCTCCGCTCATCCGATCAGCAGGTGCCAGGCCCGTCAGCTCGCCCCGCACCTCCCGTTCTCGGCGCGAAGGGGCGGCCGCGGCGGTGCCGGGCCGGGACGGCCTGACGCCACTCCCCGGCGCCGTCGGCGACCCTCCCGGGCGTGCCGCGGATCCGCGCCCGGCCGGATCGATCCCGAGCTCGTCGAGCTCGGCGGACCGGGTTCCGGCGAACATCCCGCCCTTGCGGACGGTGATCGCCCCTAGGGGGTAGCGTGGCCTGACGTGACCGCACCTGATCCCGTGGACGTACGTCTGCTCACCGCCGTCGCCGAATCCGGGCGCGCCGCGGTCCACGAGATCGCGTCGCGGCTCGGGATGGACGTCCGCGACGTGGCCGCCCGGCTCGCGGTGCTCTCCACCACCGGGCTGCCCATGGTCGTCGGCGTCGAGTGCGACCCGGTGGGCATCCGCAACGCGGTCGCCGCCGCGAACGCCTGGACCCAGGCCAGCGGCGGCTACCAGGTGCCCAACCCGCCCAGCGGCGGCTACCAGGTGCACGGCGGCCCCAGCGGAGCGCACAGCGGCGGGCATCCCGGCCAGAACCCGCCCAGTGGCCCGCAACCGTTCACCCCCGCGGGCCCGCCCGCCTCCTTCGGCCAGCCGCAGCAGGTCAGGCCCGCGCCGCCGCCCGCACCGCAGCAGGCGCAGCCGAACCCGTGGGGCCCGCCCGGATCAGCCGCGTGGGCGCGCGGCGACCAGCAGCGGCCCCCGCAGCCCGGCCAGCCCGCGAGCGGACCGCAGTCCGGGCCGCAACCGGCGCAGCAGCCGGCGAACCCGCACGCGCCGACCGCCAAGACCCCGGTGCCCGCCGCGGCCCGCACCGGCAAGGTCGGCAGCAAGCTCGACGTGGACGGTCCCGAAGGCGAGCGGATCACCATCCAGCTCGTCGAGGTCGTCGACCCGGCCGACTTCCTGTTCACCGCGGCCGGCTACCAGCTGCAGGAGGGCGAGCGCTCGGTCGTCGTGCACACCGAGCTCACCAACCGCAGCCCGATGCCGTTCACCTCGCTGCCCGACCTCTACCTGGTCCTGGTCGCCGAGGACGGGTCCACCGTGGGCAAGGCACCGGTCGCGTTGTCCTCCCGGCCGCCGCACCGCATCGGCGTGCCGCCCGGCGAGACCGCGGGCGGGCACACCGTGTACGTGCTGCCGGAGGACACCGAGCTGTCCACGGTCCGCTGGGCCATGCGCCCCGGGGACGACCAGCGCACCCTCCACTGGGACATCACCGATCTCTGATTCCGCGTTCGCGCTGCTGAGCGGGGCGGTGGTGGAACCTCGCCCGTCCGCTCGCCGAGGGGGATCGTTCGCACCGGTGGCTCTGCGCCACAGGGGAAAGCGCCGTCCTCGCTGGAAGACGGCCGAGAACTCGCGTGGGGCGGCTTGCTCAGGTGGTCGCCGGTGACGGGAAGACGCCGGACCCACCGCGGGAGCCCGCAGCTGGTCCGTCCACTTCGGACACTCAGTTGCCGCGGCGGCGAACCCAGTCGAGGGGACCGCCGCGAGGGCGCTCCGGGCGGCGTTCGCGGCGTTGCAGGGTCGGCCAGTCACCCGCGTCCGCGGACGGGCCGGGTTCCGGATCGGCGCCGAGCACCGCCGGGCCCGCGCGGCCGACGTCCTCCGCCGCCAGCAGCTCCGCCAGCCCCTGCTGGCCGGGATCGGTCCGCTCCGCGTCGGTGGTGGGCCACCGCTCCTCGACCTCCGCGCGCTCGTCCCGCCGCGCGGACGCGGACGGCGGTGCACCGCCCAGCGGCAGACCCGTCGGCGGCGTCGGCGTGTCGTCGGTGAACTCCGCGCGACGCCCGTCGAACGTCCCGCTCGCTCCGGCCTGGGTCATCGGCCACTCCCCCCGCTGTTCCTGGATCAGCACGACCACGCTACGCGACCGGCCGGACCCGTCCGGACGACGATCGCCGCAACGCGCGTCCCGGCGGCGGGAGCGGGCGGCCGGCGGCTCAGGAGTCCTGTTCGCGGAGGGTGTCCAGGGCGTGCTGGAGGTCGTCCGGGTAGTCGCTGGTGAACGTCACCCACTGCCCGTCGGCGGGGTGCTCGAAGCCGAGCATCCGCGCGTGCAGCCACTGCCTGCCGAGCTGCAACCGCCGCGCCAGCACCGGATCCGCGCCGTAGGTGAGGTCGCCCGCGCACGGGTGCCGGACCGCGGAGAAGTGCACCCGGATCTGGTGCGTGCGCCCGGTCTCCAGCTTCACGTCCACCAGGGACGCGGCGCGGAACGCCTCCACCGTCTCGTAGTGGGTGATGCTGGGCTTGCCTCCGCTGACCACGGCGAACTTGTAGTCGTGCTTGGGGTGGCGGTCGATCGGCGCGTCGATGGTGCCGCTGCTCGGATCGGGGTGGCCCTGCACCAGCGCGTGGTAGCGCTTCTCCACGGTGCGCTCCTTGAACGCCCGCTTCAGCGCGGTGTAGGCGTGTTCGCTCTTCGCGGCGACCATGACGCCGGTGGTGCCCGCGTCGAGCCGGTGCACCACGCCCTGGCGCTCCGCGGCGCCCGAGGTCGCGATGCGCACGCCCGCGGCGGCGAGCCCGCCGATCACGGTGGGGCCCTCCCAACCGGGGCTGGGGTGCACGGCGACGCCGATGGGCTTGTCGACCACGACGATGTCGTCGTCCTGGTGCAGGATCCGCAGGCCCTCCACGGGCACCGCGACCACTTCCGGTTCGGGCCGCGCGTCGGGCAGCGTCACTTCCACCAGCCCGCCCGCGATCAGCCGGTCCGACTTGCCGACGGGAGCGCCGTCGAGCAGCACCTCACCGGATTCGGCGAGCCCCGCCACCGTGTTCCGGGACAACCCGAGCAACTTCGCCAGGCCCGCGTCGACCCGCATCCCTTCGAGGCCGTCGGGGACCGGGAGCATCCGCAGATCGCTCATGCCCGGTCCTCGCGCTTCTTCCGGGTGTGCACGGTGCCGTCGTAGTCGCGGCCGAGCAGCGACAGCAGCACCACGAGGATCCCGCCACACACGATGGACGAGTCGGCGACGTTGAACACCGGCCACACGCTGCCGTCCGGCGCGAACAGCGACACGAAGTCCACGACGTGGCCGCGCAACGGCCCGGGCTCCCGGAACAACCGGTCGACCAGGTTCCCGCACGCCCCGCCCAGCACCAGGCCGAGCCCGACGGCCCACCCGGTGGAGCGCAGCTTCGGCGCCAGCCACACGATGACGCCGACCACGACGATCGCCAGCAGCGCCAGCAGCCAGGTCATGCCGGTGGCCAGCGAGAACGCCGCCCCCGGGTTGCGCACCAGCACCAGGTACACCGCCCCGCCGAACAGTTCCAGCGGCGGCTGCCCGTCGAGCCGCGCGACCGCGGCGATCTTGGTCACCACGTCCGCGGCGAGCAGCAGCGCGGCCACCCCGAACAGCAGCGCCAGCAGCTTCCGCGAGGCACGGCCACCGGCCGCCCCGACCGCGGTCGAACCGTCGCCGTCCGAACCCGGGTCCGGCTCGCTCGCGGCGGTACCGCCGTCCCCGCTCGCGGCGGGTCGCGCTTCCGGTTCTGAGGACGAGCCCTCGCCGGTGGCGGGGTTCGATCCGGGCTGCTCGGAGTCGGACTGCTCGGTGTTCACCCGGCCCATTCTCCCCGACCGCCGATCGGTCGTTCGCAGCGGCTCACGCCAACGCGGCGGGGAACTCGCGCGGGTCGTCGACGGGAACCCAGCGGCCGCCGTCGAGTTCGTAGCTCCACTGCGGACCGTGGGCGACGAGCCCGCGCAGCGCGGTGACGATCCGGTCCACGTGCTCGACGGTGGTGCCGAGACCGAGGCTGATCCGCACGGCGCGCTGCGCGTCGGTGCCCGCCAGCAGGTGCCGCACGGCCCGGTGCGCGCAGAACAGCCCGTCCCGCACGCCGATGCCGTGCTCCGCGGACAGCGCCGCCGCCAGCAGCCCGGGGTCCTGGCCGTCCACGGTGAAGCTGACCACGCCGACCCGGTCGTGCTCGGGGCCGAACAGACCCAGCTCGCGCAGCCCGGGAACGGTGGCGAGCCCGGCGCGGAGCCTGCGCAGCAGCAGGTCCTCGTGCCCCTCGATCGCCTCGGCGTGCTCGGCGAGCACCTCGCAGGCCTTGGCGAGCGCGTGCACCCCGACGGTGTTCGGCGAACCGGCCTCGTGCCGCTCCGGACCGGTGTTCCAGTCGATCTCGCCCGCGTCGGGGACCGATCGGGTGGCGCCGCCGCCGGCCAGGTACGGCTCGGCCCGGTCCAGCCAGTCGTCGCGGCCGATGAGCGCTCCCGCGCCGAACGGGGCGTAGAGCTTGTGCCCGGACAGCACGGCGTGGTCCACGCCGAGGTCGGCGATGCGCACCGGGCGGTGCGGGGCGAGCTGGGCGGCGTCGAGCACGGTGCGGGCGCCGTGCTCGCGGGCGACGCGGGCGAGCTCGGCGACCGGCCACAGCTCGCCGGTCACGTTGGACGCCCCGGTGAGCACGGCCAGCTTCGGCCCGTCGGCGCACTCGGCGAGCGCGGCGTCGAGCAGTCGCACCGCCTCCTGCGGGCTCTCCGGGATGCCGAGGTGGTGCACCCGCTCCCCCGCCCACGGCAGCAGCGCCGCGTGGTGCTCGGTGTCGAACACGACCACCGAGGTGTCCGCGGGAAGCGCGGCGGCCAGCAGGTTCAGCGCGTCGGTGGTGTTCCGGGTGAAGATCACCGAATCGGTGCGGCGGGCGCCGACGAACCGGCGCAGCGTCTCCCGCGCCCCCTCGTAGACCCGGGTGCACACCTGGGAGGCGAACCCGGCGCCGCGGTGCACGCTGGCGTACCAGGGCAGCAGCTCGTTCACGGCGTCGCGCACCGCGTTCAGGCAAGGCGCGCTGGCCCCGTGGTCCAGGTTGGCGTACTCGGCGGAACCGCCGGTGACCAGCGGAACCCGCAGCTGCGCGCCGACGACCGCGGGGACCGCGGGAACGGAGTCCCCGACGGACCAGATCGGGGTTTCGGCGATCTCGCCGGTGGCGGAGCGGACGGCTGACGACACGATGCCTCCTAGGGCCTCACCGGGCCCGGAGCATTCGGGGCCCGCGCTTGCCGATCGCCCTGCGCGATCGGCCAGGTCCTCACCCGGGGCACCCCACCGCGGTAGGAGGGTTGCCGGCCAGCAAACCGGGGTTTCCCGCTGGCACTCATGACCTTCGACGGAGAAGACTAGGGATCGCCCCCGCCGCGCGCAACCACCCCGTGCGAAGTGGGAGGTGCGCCACGCCCGTCCGGGCGGATCCGCGGTGGTTCCCGCGGACCCGCCCGGCGGCGACCGATCAGACCCGTTCGACGGCGACCGAGACGTCCACGCCGTCCCCGACGCTGCCCGCGGAACCACCCGCGGCCGCGCCCTCGGACACGGCGTCGGCGAGCGTTTCGGCGGCGATGAACTCGCGGTGCGCGTCCACGGCGGCCAGCACCTCGGCCGGCGCGGAGACCTCGACGCGGATGCGGTCGGAGATCTCGAAACCGGCGTCCCGGCGCGCCTGCTGCACGACGCGCACCAGGTCGCGGGCCACGCCTTCGGCGGCCAGCTCCGGGGTGACGTCGCAGTCCAGCACCACCATCCCGGCGCCGCCCGGCAACGCGGCCGCGGCACCGGAGTCGGTGGACACCAGCCGCTCGGTGAACTCGCCCTCCTGCAGTTCGGTGCCGTCGGCGACCACGGCCCCGGCCGCGTTGCGGGTCCAGTCACCGGACTTCACGGCCTTGATCACCCGCTGCACGTCCTTGCCCAGCCGAGGTCCGGCGGCGCGGGCGTTCACGGCGATCTCGAACCGGCCGTGCGCGGCGACGTCGGTGGTCAGCTCGACCTCCTTGACGTTCACCTCGTCCCGGACCAGGTCGACGAACGGCCGCAGCGACTCGGCCTCCGGCATGGCCACGACCAGCTTCGCCAGCGGCAGCCGGACGCGGCGCGAGTTCGACTTCCGCAGCGCCAGCGCCGAGGAGCACACCTGCCGCACCCGGTCCATCGCGGAGACCAGCGCCGCGTCGGCAGGCAGCTCGTCGACCAGCGGCCAGTCCGACAGGTGTACCGAGCGGCCGCCGGTGAGCCCGCGCCACACCGCTTCCGCGGTCAGCGGCAGCAGCGGCGCCACCACCCGGCAGGTCACCTCCAGCACGGTGTGCAGGGTGTCGATGGCGTCGGCGTCCCCGGCCCAGAACCGGTCCCGGGAGCGGCGCACGTACCAGTTGGTCAGCACCTCCAGGAAGTCGCGGACAGCGGCGCACGCCCCGGCCGGGTCGAACACGTCCATCGCGGCCTGCACGTCGCCGACCAGCTCGTGCGCCTTGGCGAGCACGTAGCGGTCCAGCACGTGCTCGCTGTCCACCCGGAACCGGCCCTCGACTCCTTCGGCGTTGGCGTACAACGCCAGGAAGTACCAGGAGTTCCACAGCGGCAGCACCGCCTGGCGCACCGCGTCCCGGATGCCGCGCTCGGTGACCACCAGGTCTCCGCCGCGCAGGATCGGGCTCGCCATCAGGAACCAGCGCATCGCGTCCGAACCGTCGCGGTCGAAGACCTCGTTCACGTCCGGGTAGTTGTTCTTCGACTTCGACATCTTCATGCCGTCGTCGCCGAGCACGATGCCGTGCGCGACCACGTTGGAGAACGCGGGCCGGTCGAACAGCGCGGTGGCCAGCACGTGCAGCAGGTAGAACCAGCCGCGGGACTGGCCGTTGTACTCGACGATGAAGTCGCCCGGGTAGTGGTGCTCGAACCAGTCGGAGTTCTCGAACGGGTAGTGGACCTGCGCGAACGGCATCGCCCCGGACTCGAACCAGCAGTCCAGCACCTCCGGCACCCGCCGCATCGTGGACGCGCCGGTCGGGTCGTCCGGGTTCGGCCGGGTCAGCTCGTCGATGTTCGGGCGGTGCAGGTCGGCGGGCCGTACCCCGAAGTCGCGCTCCAGCTCGTCCAGCGAGCCGTACACGTCGGTGCGCGGGTACGCCGGGTCGTCCGAGGTCCACACCGGGATCGGCGAACCCCAGAACCGGTTCCGCGAGATGTTCCAGTCGCGGGCGTTGGACAGCCACTTGCCGAACTGGCCGTCCCGGATGTGCCCCGGCACCCAGTTGATCTGCTGGTTGAGCTCGACCATGCGGTCCCGGAACCGGGTGACGGCCACGAACCAGGACGACAGGGCCCGCTGGATCAGCGCGTTGTCGCAGCGCCAGCAGTGCGGGTACGGGTGGTCGTAGGTCTCGTGCCGCAGCAGCAGCCCGGCTTCCTTGAGATCCCGGATGATCTGCTTGTTCGCCTCGAAGACCTGCTGGCCCTCGTACGGCGCGACCTCGGCGGTGAACCGGCCCCGCGCGTCGACCGGGACGACCGGTTCGATGTCGTGCGCGTCGGTGACGGCCTTGTCCTCCTCACCGAAGGCGGGCGCGATGTGCACGACACCGGTGCCGTCCTCGGTGGTGACGTAGTCGGCGGGCAGCACCTGGTGGGCGTTGGGTCGCCCGGCGAAGAAGTCGAACGGCGGCCGGTAGCTCGTGCCGATCAGCTCGGCGCCGGTGAACCGGGCGACGACGCGGTCGGCGACGTCCTCGCCGAGCTCCCGCGCGTACGCGCCCAGCCGGGCCTCGGCGAGCACGTAGCGCTCCCCGCCCTGGCCGGGCTCCACCAGCACGTAGTCCACCTCGGGGTGCACCGCGGCCGCGAGGTTCGACGGCAACGTCCACGGGGTCGTCGTCCAGACCAGGGCCAGCGCCCCGTCGAACGCCTTGCCCGGCGCGACGAGCCGCAGGCCCACCGTCACCGCCGGGTCCTGCCGCTGCCGGTAGGTGTCGTCCATCCGCGTCTCGGTGTTGGACAGCGGCGTCTCGCAGCGCCAGCAGTACCAGAGCACCCGGAAGCCCTCGTAGACCAAGCCCTTGTCCCACAAGGTCTTGAACGCCCACATGACGCTCTCCATGTAGTCCACGTCGAGCGTCTTGTAGTCGTTCTCGAAGTCCACCCAGCGGGCCTGGCGGGTGACGTAGTCCTCCCACTCCCGCGTGTAGCGCAGCACCGAGGCGCGGCAGGCGTCGTTGAACTCGGCGACGCCCATCGACTCGATCTCGGACTTCGAGGTGATGCCGAGTTGCTTCTCCGCCTGCACCTCGGCGGGCAGCCCGTGGCAGTCCCAGCCGAAGCGGCGCTCCACCCGGCGGCCGCGCATCGTCTGGTAGCGCGGCACCGCGTCCTTGACGTACCCGGTGAGCAGGTGGCCGTAGTGCGGCAGGCCGTTGGCGAACGGCGGCCCGTCGTAGAAGACGAACTCGTTCGAGCCGTTGACGCCCGCGTCCCTGGCCTGCACGCTCTCCCGGAACGTCCCGTCCGCGGACCAGAAGTCCAGCACTTCCCGCTCGACCTGCGGGAACGACGGTTGCGCGGCCACCCCGCGCTCCTGGGGGGCCTCTCGATCCGCGTCCTCCGGGGCGGCCGTTCCGCCGAATCGGACCTTCGGGTAAGCCATCGCGGGTGTTCTCCTCGCCGGTGTGTCGTCAGCAGCCGCACGGGCATCCGGACTCGATGCCCACACGGGGACGACACGGCGCGCGACCATCCGGCCGCCCGCGTCCCGCGGTACCACCCCGCTTGCCGCCGCAGAACGCGACGGCCACTCGTTGCCGGCTGTCACGGGCCGGACCCGTCCGGTTCTACTGGGGCGCTGCTCCCGCTGGAGCACTGCGCCCGTTCTTCCGGAGGCTCCCCGGTGATGGCCGGATCAACGCCGATGCGGGCCGGTCGCTCCCCGGCGACCAGCCCGCATTCAGCATAACCATTCGACGCCACCGGTTTCCCGCGGCCACCGCGGTCCGCGCCCAGGGCCCTGAGCGCTCCGCGGCGGATCCGCGTTCCCGGCGGTCCTGCTAGCGCGCGGCGCGCGCCTGTCCCGCCAGCACCGCGTCCGGGGTGCAGCGGGAGCAGGCCGTGAAGCCCAGTTCCCGGGCCTCCTTCACCGGCAGCCCCTGCACCTCGCGCTCGCCGAGCCAGTCGCAGCTCGCCAAGTGGTACCGGGGACGTTCGTCGACGACCACGACTTCGTCGTCCGATTCGGACACCAGCAGCGCGTCCGCCGCATCGGTGTCCTCCTCGTCCGGTTCCTCGTCGACGTCGACCTCGCCGGCCGGTGCCGCCGGGTCCTGCCCCGCCTCGCCCGCGGAGACCGGTTGCCGCGGCGGTGAGCTCGCTTCCCTCCGCCGCCGCAACCGTTCCACCACGAGCAGTGCCGCGGCCAGCACGCTGAGCAGCACCGACAACCACGCCCATTCCGGGCGTTGGACCAGCACCGACGTCACCAGCACGCCACCGGCCGCCAGGACCAGGAACAGCACTACCAACAACACGCCGAACTTCCCTTCACCGCACCGTGCGGGGACCCCCTTGTCCCCTCCGCAGCCGACCACCGGCGGCTCCTGGGCCGCGCGATGGCTCACGACCGGCGGATCCGGTCACCGGCCCGCTCAGCCGGCTTCGGCGGCCCGAGCTCCGAAGCTGTAGGTGTTCTGCTGGCCGGCAGCGCGGCTCCCGCTCTCGGCGGGTGCCGCCGATCCGCGGTCCTGCAGTTCACGCAGCTGCGATTCCAGGTAGGTCTGCAACCGGGTGCGGTACTCGCGCTCGAAGGTGCGCAAGGTGTCGATCTTCTTCTCCAGCGCGTTCTTCTCCTGGGTGATGTTGCCCATCACCTCGGCGTGCTTGCGCTGCGCGTCGCGTTCCAGACCGGCGGCCTTCTCCCTGGCCTGCCGCTCCAGCGTCTCGGCCCTGGTCCGGGCGTCGTTGAGCATCGTCTCGGCGCGGGTGCGCGCCTCGTTGACCATGCTGTCCGACTTCGACCGGGCGTCGGAGAGCAACTGCTCGGACTTGGTCCGGGCCTCCGAGAGCATGCCGTCGGCTTCGGCCTTCGCCTCGCCGGTCAGCCGGTCCGCCATCTCCTGGGCGAGCCCGAGGACCTTGGCGGCCTGCACGTGGTGGTCACCACCCGGCGAGGTCTGCTCGGCCGCGGTGGGAGCCGGGACCGGCGCGAGCCGACGCGGTTCCTCCACCGGAGCGGGGGCGGCGGGAACCGCGGACGCCTGACTGCGCGCGTCGTCGAGATCGACCTGCGCGGTCTGCAGCTGGCCCTCCAGCTGCTCCATCTGGCTCCGCAGGTCGTTGTTCTCCTCCACCAACCGGGCGAGCTCGGCTTCAACCAGGTCGAGGAAAGCATCCACCTCGTCCTCGTTGTAACCGCGCTTCCCGATCGGCGGTTTACTGAACGCGACGTTATGCACGTCGGCGGGGGTCAAGCCCACAAGATCACCTCACGCACTCTTCGGCTGCGGGTCACCCGGGTTCCCCGTTACCCGGACTGCGCCCATAGTCTCAACAGCAGCTGCATCAGTATGAACACAACCAGCAGCAGCACCATAATGGATAGGTCCAGCCCTACACCGCCGATCCGGACCGTCGGGATCACCCGACGCAGCAGCCGGATCGGCGGGTCGGTCACTGTGTAGATGCTCTCCAACGCGATTGCAACCCCTCCAGCGGGGCGCCAGTCGCGGGCGAACACCCGGACGAGCTCGATCACGATACGGGCCGTGAGCAGCAGCCAGAAGAAGAAGACCGCGTAGTAAAGGACGATCAGCGCCAGTTCCACAGCTCAACTCTGCCACCGGTCACCCGTAGTTGAAAAAGGCACCCTCGGCCAAGCGGCGCTTGTCCTCGGCTGCGACGTCCACGTTCGGGGGTGAGAGCAAGAACACCCGGTTGGTGACCTTCTCGATCGAACCGCGCATCGCGAAGGCCAGACCTGCGGCGAAGTCGACCAGACGCTTGGCGTCCGCTTCGTCCATCTCCGTCAGGTTCATGATCACAGGAGTGCCGTCCCGGTACTGCTCCCCGATCGTGCGGGCCTCGCTGTAGCTGCGAGGATGCAGAGTTGTGATCTTGCTCAAGTTGAAGTGGCTGCCGGTGTCGGTGACGGCCCGCAACCGGGAGACGGACTCCCGCTCGGCGGCCGTGCGCGCCGCGGTCTCCGGCGTCCACTGCCTGCGCGACGGCTTGACGTCGCGGTACTCCTCGCCGCGGTGACCGGTGTCCCGGTGCGCGGCCTCGCGGTGCCCGTGATCGTCGAATCCCTCGTCGGCGGCCGCCTCGTCCTGGTAGCCGCCGCGCACTCCGACGCGCCGCCGTCCGACCCGGTCGGCTGGCGCGTCGTACTCGCCCGCATCGCCGTACCGGTCGCCGTAGGGCTCGTCGTCGAAGTCGTCGACCTCGTCGGCGGGCACCATGCCGAAGTAGGCCTTCAGCTTGTGCATCGTGCTCATCGGCGTGCCCTTCCTCCGCGACTCCTCCGGAGCCGAGCGCGGTTCGACCGGCGTTCGACCCTCCGCCCAGGCTACGGCGAGATTAACCGCCGCCCTCCCAGCAGCGCTGTTCCGACACGCACCCTGGTGGAGCCGTGGGCCACAGCACTCTCCAGATCGCCGCTCATCCCCGCCGAGATCTCCCCAGCTTCGGGGTGGTCCCGGCGGAGCCGGGTGGAGATCGCCGAAAGTGTGTCGAAGGCCACGTCCGGCGCGGTGTTCTGAGGCGCCACGGCCATGACTCCGCGCAACCTGAGCTCATCCCGCGCGGCGATGTCGGCGGCGAGCGCGGGCACCTCGGCGGCGGGGCAGCCACCCCGGCCGGCCGCCTCGTCCAGGTTCACCTGAACGAGAACTTCGAGCGGGCGTGTCCGCTCTCCCGCGTCGAGCGCGTTGCGCACGGCACCGGCCAGCGCCTCCACCAGCCGCGGGCTGTCCGCGGACTCCACGACGTCCGCCCAGCGGGCGACCGAGCGCGCCTTGTTCCGCTGCAGCTGCCCGACCATGTGCCAGCGCGCCTCCGCGGCGGGGCGCAGGGCGGCCAGCTCGGCGACCTTCGGCCGGGCCTCCTGCTCGCGGTTCTCCGCGAACGAGACCAGGCCCAGATCGGCCAGCAGCGCCACGTCCCGCGCCGGGAAGGTCTTGGTCACCGCCAGCAGCTGCACGTCCGCCACCGGCCGCCCAGCGGCCGCACAGGCCGCCGCGAGGCGCTGCCGGATCGAGCTCAGGGACTCGGCGAGCTCCGCGCGGCGCTCGTCGTCCTCGCTCACGACTCCTCCCGCTCCGCCCACACCACGGCGGCGAACCGGCCCGTGCGGGGCCCGTCACGGCGGTGGCTGAACAGCTCGCGGCTCTCCATCGTGCAGCGCGGATCGATGCCGATCTTCGCGATCCCGGCGCCCGCCAGCTGCTCCCACAGCCCCGCGCGCAGGTCCAGCCCCGGCGTGCCCTTGCGGGTGCGGCAGGCGCTGCCGGGCAGGTACTCCTCGACGTCGTCGCGCATCGACTCGGGCACCTCGTAGCACTGGCCGCAGGCGGCGGGTCCCAGCAGCGCCTCGATGTCGTCGATGCGGGCGCCCGCGCCGCGCATCGCCTTCAGTGCCTCGACGAGGACGCCGACCCGGGCGCCGACCCGGCCCGCGTGCACCGCGGCCACCACGCCGGTCACCGGGTCGCCGAGCAGCACCGGCACGCAGTCCGCGGTGAGCACCGCCAGCGCCAGCCCGGGCTGCGCGCTCACCAGGGCGTCGGTGGCCTCCACCGGTTCCGGGCGCGGGCCGTCGACGAGTTCGGCGTTCTTGCCGTGGATCTGCTCCATCCACACCAGCCGCGACGGGTCCAGCCCGATGCCGGCGGCGAGCTTGCGCTCGTTGGCCGCGAGCGCCTCGGGGTCGTCGCCGACCCGGCCGCCGAGGTTGAACGAGTCGAACGGCGGCTTCGAGCTGCCGCCTTCCCGCGTGGTGATCACGCGCCGGATCCGCACTCCATCACTCCCGATCTCGAAGGGTCGTTGCCGACTGGCGGGGCGGCGTCCCGGAGCACCGGTGCCCGCACATGAGCGGGGCCCCGGGCGGAGTGCGGGCCCGGGGCCCATAAGGGCCCCGCCGGCGCGGGGTCAGCCGGGCATGATCGGGGGGTTTTTCCCCGCGGGGGGGTTTTGA
>NZ_JAIUJZ010000116.1:0-21993 GCF_020176775.1 Saccharopolyspora sp. 6M | reverse complement strand
CACCACCCCCGACCTCCATGGGGGGGGCCCCGGGGGGGGGGGGGCGCCCCCCCCCCCGGGCCCCCCCCCCCGCGCGCCCCCCGGGACGAAGTCCGTCCCGGTGCCCATTCTGGCCCACGCTCGAAGGCGATCAGCGTCGCATGAACGGAGGAATGTCCACGTCGTCGTCGTTGTCGTCGGAGACCGGCACCGGCCGCGACGGCAGCTGACCGCTCATGCCCTGGGTGCCGGTGTGCGTCGGGTAGCCGCCGCCGGAGCGGGTCGGCACCGAGACGCCGGGCGTGCCGCCCTCGCCGTACGCGGGACGCCGCTCGTAGCTCTGGGCCTGCGGCTCGTAGCTCTGCGGCGGGGTGTACGGCTCGGGCTGCGGGGCCGGAGCGGGCGGTGCCTGCTCCGCGGGGGCCTGCTGCTGCGGCGCGGCGGGCTGCTCGGGAGCGGCCTCGGCCGTGCTGTCGACGACCTGTCCCTCCGTGACCTGACCCGCTTCGCCGCCCGCGACGGCGTCCCTGCCGCCGACCCTGGTCGGCTCCAGCTTCTTGTGGGTCGGCGCACCCGCGTCGAAACCGGCGGCGATCACGGTGACCCGCACCTCGTCGCCGAGCGAGTCGTCGATCACCGTGCCGAAGATGATGTTCGCTTCGGGGTGCGCGGACTCCTGCACCAGCGAGGCCGACTCGTTGATCTCGAACAGGCCGAGGTCGGAGCCGCCCGCGATGGCCAGCAGCACGCCGTGCGCGCCCTCCATCGAGGCCTCCAGCAGCGGCGAGTTGATCGCCTTCTGCGCGGCCTGCACGGCTCTGCCCTCCCCGCGCGCCGAGCCGATGCCCATCAAGGCGCTGCCCGCCCCGGACATGACGCTCTTGACGTCGGCGAAGTCGAGGTTGATCAGACCCGGCGTGGTGATCAGGTCGGTGATGCCCTGCACACCGGAGAGCAGCACCTCGTCCGCGGAGCGGAACGCGTCCATCAGGCTGACCCCGATGTCACCGAGCTGCAGCAGCCGGTCGTTCGGGATCACGATGAGCGTGTCGCAGCAGTCGCGGAGCTCCTTGATGCCCTGCTCCGCCTGGTTCGCCCGGCGCTTGCCCTCGAAGGAGAACGGCCGGGTCACGACGCCGATGGTCAGCGCGCCGAGCTTGCGCGCGACGTCGGCGATCACGGGGGCGCCACCGGTGCCGGTGCCGCCGCCTTCGCCCGCGGTCACGAAGACCATGTCGGCGCCCTTGAGGACCTCTTCGATCTCTTCCTTGTGGTCCTCGGCTGCCTTGTGCCCGACCTCGGGGGCGGCGCCCGCGCCGAGTCCTCGGGTCAGTTCGCGGCCGATGTCCAGCTTCACGTCGGCATCGGACATCAGCAGGGCCTGGGCGTCGGTGTTCACCGCGATGAACTCGACGCCCTTGAGCCCGACCTCGATCATGCGGTTGACGGCGTTGACGCCGCCTCCACCGATGCCGACGACCTTGATCACCGCGAGGTAGTTGTGCGGGGGCGTCATCGGGTCCGCCTTCCTGGTCGTGGCTGAGCGCTCTGCGTTGCTCGGACCGCCGCGGGAGCGGTCACCGTGGGAACCGGACAGTAGTCCGGGGCCGGCACGGGTACCGGTCGACGCCGGAGTGGTCCCGTGCGAGCACAAGATCGAAACGCGGTCAACCCCGTACCCGGTGCGGACCGTAGGCATGCCCGCGTCGCCGCGTCCAGCAGCCACGCCGGGAGTTCTCCCAGGTGTGTCATGCCACCCACGTCGCAGATCCGCCTCGACCGTCGTTCTCGCCTGCACGGTGATCGGCGCTGCGCGATCACCGATGTTCACCGTACCGCGCGGCCGGGCGTGCCGGGCGGCCCACTCGAAAAGAACGGCGCGGAAATCCGGACCGCGGTCGTCCGGATTCGCCGCCAGCATCGGTGGGACGAACCGGAACCGACGGAGGGGCACGACGATGGAACGACCGCTGCGGGGGAAGATCGCGCTGGTCGCGGGCGCGACGCGGGGAGCGGGCCGGGCGATCGCGGTGGAGCTGGGAGCCGCGGGCGCCGCGGTGTACGGCACCGGGCGCACCACGCGGGAGGCGCGCTCCGACTACGACCGGCCCGAGTCCATTGAGGACACCGCGGAGCTGGTGACGGCCGCGGGCGGCGAGGGCGTCGCGGTGCGGGTGGACCACCAGGTCCCGGAGGAGGTCCGGGACCTGGTCGCGCGGATCGAGCGGGAGCGCGGCCGGCTGGACCTGCTGGTCAACGACATGGGCGGCGAGCACCTGATGGACTGGCACAAACCGGTGTGGGAGCACTCGCTGGACCTGGGCCTGCGCAGGCTCCGGACCGGCATCGAAGCGCACCTGATCACCAGCCACTTCGCGCTCGCGCTGCTGTCCCGCACCCCGGGCGGGCTGGTGGTGGAGCTGACCGACGGCACCACCGAGTACAACCGGCGCTACCGCGCGGACTGCGGCGCGTTCTTCGATGTGACGAAGATCGCCGCGAGCCGGTTGGCGTTCGCCCAGTCCGAGGAGCTGCGCCCCCACGGCGGGACCGCGCTCGCGATCACCCCGGGCTGGCTGCGCTCGGAGATGATGCTCGACCACTTCGACGTCACCGAGCAGAACTGGCGCGAGGCAACCGAACCGCACTTCTCGATCTCGGAATCGCCGCACTTCGTCGGCCGCGGGGTCGCGGCGCTGGCGGCGGACCCGGAGGTGTCCCGCTGGGCCGGGCGCACCGTGTCCAGCTTCGAGCTCGCGGAGCACTACGGGTTCACCGACCTGGACGGTTCGCGACCGGATTCGTGGCGCTACATCGCCGAAGTCGTCGAAGCGGGGGCGCCGGAGGACACCACCGGGTACCGCTGATCCGCCGGCCGGTACAGCTCGGTGAGCTCGGCGGCGGTCCGCGCCATCCGCTCGGCCAGCTCCGCCGGGGCCAGCACCTGGACCCGCGCGCCGAGCCCGAGCAGCTGCGCGTGCGCGACCTCCAGGGACTCGACCGGCAGGGTGGTCGTCACCCAGCCCTGCTCGTCGGGTTCCCCGGCCGCGGCGCGCGCGTCCGCCGCTGCCGGGCCGCCGACCTGGCCGTGCAGGGCGGCGAGCGCGTCGGGAGCGATCCGGACGGTGATCTCCGCGCGCAGCAGGGCGCGTTCGAACTCGGCGCCGCGCCGCGCCCAGAACTCCGGCAGCGCGAACTCCGCGTCCCGCTCGAACGGACCGCCCACCTCCACCGATCGGAACCGGTCCACGCGGTACACCAGGAACCGGCCGCCGCAGCGCCCCGCCAGGTACCAGGCACCCGCCTTGAGGACCAGGCCGTGCGGCTCGATCTCGCGGTGCACCTCCCGGTCCCGGCGGCGGTAGGTGGCCCGCACCGCGCGGTCCTGCCACACCGCGTCGGCGAGCTCCGGCAGCAGCGGCGGCGTCTCGGTCTCCCGGAACCAGCCGGGCGCGTCCAGGTGGAAGCGCCGCGCGACCCGGTCCGGCGCGTCCCGGTGCCCCGGCGCGAGCGCGGCGGAGATCTTGCGGCGGGCGCTGCCGACGGCCTCGGTCAGCCCCATCTCGGCCGCCGGGCCGGGAATTCCGGCCAGCAGCAGCGCCTCGGCCTCCGCCCGGTGCAGCCCGGTGAGCCGGGTGCGGTAGCCGCCGAGCAGCCGGTAGCCGCCGTTGCGGCCGCGTTCCGCGTAGATCGGCACGCCCGCCTCCGTCAACGCCTGCACGTCGCGGGCGACGGTGCGTTCGGTGACCTCCAGCTCCGCGGCCAGCTCGGGCCCCGTCGCCGCGCCCCGGTTCTGCAGCAGCAGCACCAACGAGATCAACCGCGCCGCCCGCATCGCTCCCCCTCCGCCGGTGCCGAGGACGCTACGCCCGGCCCCCGACAGAGCCCGGTCACTTCAGCCCGGTGGTCTTCAGCGAGGAGATGAGCTTGCGCTGCCCCAGCAGGAACACCAGCACCGTCGGGATCGCGGCCAGCAGCGCCGCGGCGATCACGTACTGCTGCTTGGAGGCGTACTGCCCCTGCAACGAGGCGATGCCGACCTGCACCACCCGCAACGACTCGTCCTGGGCCACCGCCAGCGGCCACAGGAACGAGTTCCAGTTGGCGAGGAAGAACAGCACCGCCAGCGCGGCCAGCATCGGCCTGCTCAGCGGCAGCACCACGTGCCAGTAGGTGCGCCAGTGCCCGCAGCCGTCCAGCTGCGCCGCGTCCTCCAGCTCCCGCGGCACCCCCAGGTAGAACTGCCGCAGCAGGAAGATGCCGAACGCGTTGAACACGCCCGGCACGATCAGCCCCGCGTACGTGTCGACCATGCCGAGCGTCCGGACCACCAGGAACAGCGGCACCAGGATCACCGGCAGCGAGATCAGCAACGTCGCGATCACCGCGGCGAACGCGATCCCCCGCCCGCGGAAGTGCATCCGCGCCAGGGCGTAGGCGGCCATCGAGTGCACCAGCAACGCCAGCGCCGTCACCACCACCGAGATGAACGCGCTGTTCGCGAGGTAGCGCAGGAACGGCACCTCGGTCAGCACGTACCCCACGTTCTCCAGCGTCAACGCGCTCGGCCAGCCCACCGAGAACAGCTCCGCCGCCGGCCGGAACGCCGCCAGTAGCAGCCACAGCAGCGGCGCGATCGTCACCAGCGCCACCAGGTACGCCAGCAGCGCCCGCCCGCGGATCCCGCTACGCATCGAACCGGCCTCCTCGGGTCGCGGCGAACAGCACCCCGGTGATGGCGCCCAGCAGCAGCACCAGCAGCGCGCAGATCGCCGCCGCGTAGCCGAACCGGCCGAACTGGAACGCCTGCTGGTAGGCGTAGTACACGACGGTGGACGTCGCGTTCGCCGGGCCGCCCGAGGTGGTCACGAAGACCAGGTCGAACGCCTGCAACCCGGCCACCGCGTTCACCGTCGACGTGACCAGGACGAAGAAGCTCGTCGGCCGCAGCATCGGCCAGGTCACGTGCCGGAACCGGTGCCACGCGCCCGCACCGTCCACAGTGGCCGCGTCGTAGAGGTCCCCGGGGATGTCGTTCAACCCGCCGAGGAAGATCAGCATCTGGTAGCCCATCAGGAACCACACGCTGATCAGCACCAACGTGACCAGCGCCAGGTCCGGATCGCCCAGCCACGAGACGCCGTCCAGGCCGAACACCGCGAGCACCCGGCTCACCAGGCCCGTCTTGTCGGTGAGCAAGAACTGCCAGAGCAGCCCGATCACCACCAGGCTCACCGCGTTCGGCAGGAACAGCGCCGCGCGCACCGCCCCCACGCCCGGGAAGTGGTCCCGCACCAGCAGCGCCAGCGCCAGCCCGCACGCGAACACCAGCGGCACGAACAGTCCCGCGTACAGCGCGGTGATGCCGAAGCTGCGCCACAGCAGCCCGTCCCCCGCCATCAACCGGAAGTTGTCCAGCCCCGCCCACCCGACGTTGCCGAAACCGTCCACTTCGAACAATCCGACCACCAGCGCCAGCACCGTCGGCACGGCCACGAACACCAGCAGCCCCACCGCGTCCGGGGCGAGGAAGCCGAGCGCGGACCGGCCGTCGGAACGCCGGGCGCTCATTGGATAGCCGCCCCGTCGTAGCCCGCCAGGAACGTGTCGATCTGCTCGGACGCCGCCCCGGCGGCCTCGGCCGGGTCGGCCCCGTCGAGCTGGCAGGACTGCAGCGCGTCGGAGATCGCGCGGTACACCTCCGGCGGGTAGCGGGGTTCCGGACGCGCCTGCGCCATCACCTGGTCGGCGAACACCCGCATCGGACCGTCGTCGAAGGCGCCCTGGGCTTCGGCGGCGCGGCGCACCGAACGCCGGGGCGGGATCCCCGTCTTCGCCACGGTGTTCCACTGCCGCATCCGCTCCACCCCCGCCGGGTCGGACGAACCGAGCGCCCACGCCACGAACTCGGCCGCGGCCTCCGGGTTGGCGCCGTAGGCGTTCGCGACCATCGCCCAGCTGCCCAGCGCCGTGGTGGCGGTGCCGCCCGGCGGCGCGGGCATCGGCGTGACGCCGTAGCGGAAACCGGGCGCCTGCTCGGCGATCTCGGCGATGCCCCAGATCCCCAGCTGCTGCATCGCGCAGTAGCCCTGCGCCAGGTTCGAGATCGTGTCGTTGCCGCCCTCGCCGCGCACCCGGCGCGGAGCGGCACCGGAGCGGACCGCGTCCTGCCACAGCCGCATCGCCCGGTGCGCGGCCGGCGAGTCGAACGCGCTACGCCGCAGGTCCGGGGTGAACACGTCGCCACCGGCCATCCACAGCCACGGGTACCAGGTGAAGTTCTGGTAGTAGCCCGGGTTCGTCTCGAACAGCATCCCGAACCGGTCCGGGGTGGTCAGGCGCTCCGCCAGGCCCAGCAGCTCGTCCCACGTACCCGGCAGGTCGCCTTCCGCGAGCCCCGCACGCTCGAACGCGTCCTCGCTGTAGAACAGCGCCAGCGGTTCGATCTCCATCGGCAGCCCGTACACCCGGTCGTCGACCAGCCGCGTCGCCAGCACCTCCGGCAGGAAGTCCTCCCGCACGCCCGGTTCGAGGTGCGGGGTGAGGTCGGCCAGCGCGCCTCCGTTGTAGTAGCGCAGGAAATCGCCGGGGCTCAGCAGGAACACGTCCGGACCGGCACCGGCGCTGAACGAGGTCTGCAAGGTCGGCCCGGCCTTGTAGTCCTTGTTCGGCACGTACCGCAGCCGCACCCGCACCTCGTGCGTGGCGTTCCACTCCGCCGCGAGCCTGCTGATCCAGTCGCTCTGGCTCTTGTTCTGCCCGCCCGGCCCGTAGAAGTTCCACAGGCTGATCTCGCCCGGATCCCGCGCCGGCGCGCACCCGGCGGCACCCGCGAGCAGCACCGCACCCGCCCCGAGGGCGGTCCGGCGGCTGATCGCGGGCACGTCGCGCATCTGATTCCCCCAGAAATCGATTGCCGAACGCTATTCCCGGCGATCGAACACGGTCAATGCGCCATTGGTGGGGCGCCGCCGGGGTCAGCGCACCGAGTCGACCAGCGCCTCCAACCGGATGCGGACCTCCCGCACGTCCGCCGGAGTGAGGGCGTGCACCCGTTCGCCCGCGCCGCCCCGCTCCGCGTGATCCAGGTAGCGGCCGTCGGGGGCGGCGTTGTCGAACCAGCGCACCACCGCCGAACGCCGCCGCGCACCGCGCGGATCGCGCGCGGACGCGGCGAACTGTCCCGCCCGCAGGTGCGGGCCGGAACCGATGCTCCGGTACTGCTCGACCAGCCGGTCGCCGCTGCTGCCGCGCACCGGCGCCACGTGCTGCAGGAACCCGGTGGCGAGCTCCTCCGGGCCGGACCGCAGCGAGCTCTCCGGAACCCGCACCCGGCCGCGGGTACCGGGCGGCGCGGGCGGCAGCGTCGCCAGCAGCACCTCCGACAGCGCCGCCCGCTGGTGCAGCTCCACGGTCAGCGCCCCGCCGTACCGCGCGCCCTCCCCCGGTTCCTGCACGCCGAGCACCACCCGATCGCGGCCGGTGAGCGCGGCCACCGAGCGCCACGCGGCCTCACCGCCGAACTCCGGGCACCACAACGAGTCGACCCACAGCTGCGGCCCCGCGAGCACCCGCAGCGCCTCGGCCAGCTCCGCCGGTGCGTCGTCGTCCACCAGGAGCCCGGCCCGGTGCATCGCGGGGGCCTCACGGCGCGCCAGCTCGCGAAGCTGCCGCCGCGTGCGCCCGTACGCCGGGGCCTCCAGCGGTAGCGCGAGATCATCCACCGCCAGGTAACGGCGCAACAAGTACAGGTGCAGCGGGTGCAACCGCCACCGACCCACCAGCACCATCTCGTTCCCCCTAGGCACGATCCTCGAAAACTCCCTTCCCCACGACCGCCGTCCTGTCCGCTGTGCAGCGATCCCGTGCGCAGCTCGGCCACCCGCGAGTTCGCAGCGGATTCTTGCGAGGACGGCGTTCTCCCGCCGGTGACGACGAATCCCGCAGCGAGAACGCCGTCGAGGGCCGCCCGCCCCCGCAGCGACGCGGGGGCGCTCACTCGCCGAAGACCGGTGGGGCGGTCTTCGGCATGCCCTCCATCCAGACGTCGTCCTGCTCCTCCAGCCAGCCGGGGCGCTCGTGTTGGTAGTCCTCGCCGCCTTCGCCGCGGCGGGCCGCGCCCGCGCCACCTGCGCCGCCGCGCGCACCGCCGGTGACGGCCGGTCCGCCGGCCGGGACCCCACGGGCGCCCGCTCCGGAACCGGCTCCGACGCCCGCCCGTCCGCCCGGGCCCGGCTGGTCACCGGCGCCGCCCGCCCGGGCTCCAGGAGTTCTGCCGGTTCCGCGACCTCCCGCACCGCGCCCGCCGGGGGCCGGACCGCCGCCTCGGCCGCCACCTGCGCCGCCCGGGACGCCGCCGGGCAGCGGGACCGGGCCGGGCAGGACCGGCGGCGGGACGCGCTGCCCGCCGGGCGGTACTCGTTCCGGGGTACCGTCGGGGCGCTGGTTCGGAACCCACGACGGATCGGACCCCGCCGGGCCGTCCGGGCTCCCGGTGCCGCCGCCGCGGTCGTGGCCGGTCGGATCGACACCGGTCCGGTCAGCACCAGCACGATCCGCGCTGGAACGATCACCGCCACCCCGACCGCGGCCCTGCGGCTCCACCGGCGGTGGCGGCGGCTCGACCGGCGGAGGCTCCTCGGGCGGAGGCGGCGGCAGCGGTGCGCCGTCCAGGTCCGGGTAGACCGGCACCGTCCGATCCACGTCGAGGTACGTCGGGGTGAGGACGCGCTGCATCGTCTCCTGCGCCGCCCGCTCGGCCTCCTGGCGCTCGCGCATCTGCGCCAGGGCGTCCACGCCGCCGCCGACGAACCCGCCGGGAATGCCCGCGGCCAAGGTGCGGCCGATGCTGTAGTCCTGCGGTTTCGGCACCATCGCCTTCACCTGGCCCGCCGCCGAACCCGCCTGCTCGACCTTGTTCCCGGTCAGCTGGAACGCCGCACCGCTGTCGGACATCCACTGCACGAGCGGTTCGGCGGAAGCCGTCGCGACGTCCGCCGCCTCGCCCTCCCAGCCGCCCGCGATGGCGGCGCCCGCATCGCGGTGCAGGTCCGGGCCGATCTCCGCGAGGGTGGTGCCGATCCGGCGCCACGCTTCCGCGACCTCCTGCGCCTTCGCCGGGTCCAGGGAGCGCTCGTTCGTCTCGTACAGCTCGTGGTGGCTGTAGGACTGCCAGTTCTCCCGCTCGGTGATCGACGGCGGGTCGAACTCGCCGCCCGCGTGCAGCTCTTCGTTGCGGTCGGCCAGCACGTCGCGTCGCCGTTCCCCGGACTGCTCGGCCGCCTCCGCGCGTTCCCGCGCCTCGCGTTGCGCCGCCGTCTCGTAGCCCAGCCAGGACGCCCCGGCGTCGTGCGCCGTCTCCGCGACGCGCTCCGCCCACTCCCCGAATCCCATGTGGTCCCCAGTTCACCTCACCCGGACATCCGAGCCGTTCGTCAGCGCGGCACTCTCGGTGCGATCAGTTCGGCGAGCCGCCAGGATTCGGCGCACCGGTCACGGCCCCCGTCGTTGAGCTCGGACGCGGTCACGATGAGCACGCCGCCACCGGCGTCGAACAGGGTGGTGCACACCCGCGCTTTGGTGGATCCGGTGCCGATCGCGTTCGCGGCCGCTCGGCCCTGCAGTTCGCGGTGCTCGTACCGCGCCCATTCGGCCTGCGTCTCGTACTTGGCGACGCTCATCTCCTGGTTCTTGAAGACGCTGTAGCCGAACGGGTCACCGTCGAAGTCACATCCCGGTTCCCACGAGATGTTGTCGTTCGGGTAACCCGGTACCGATGCGCCGCTCGAGGTGAGTTCCGCGTCCGTGAGCAGCGCGCACGGGTCGACGTCGGCCAGCCCCGTCCCGGGTTTCGGCCGTGCGGCGGGAGTCTCGTCCGCCCTGGAGTTCAGCGCGCAGCCGGAGAGCGCGAGCAGCAGCCCTCCCAGCGCGGCGAGCCTTCGCGTCCGGTTCACCGCTGCTCTCCCCGGGACAGATCGGCCGCGATCGATTCATCGGTGTTCCGGTACTCCTCGGCAGCCCGCCGGAAGAGTTCCGCTTTCTTTCCGAGTTCGTCGCTCAGCCTGGTCAGCAGCCCGGTCGCACCCACCTCGGGATTGATCGCCTTGTCCTGGAACTTCTTCGCCAATTGGATTCCGGTGGCGTATTCACCCAAGCCGGCGACTCGTTCGAGCGCGACGACGTTGCGCTGGAGTCGGTTCAACCGATGCTGCGCCTTCTCATAAGCCTGCGCCGCCTTCTCCGCCGCTTCCGGGTCGATCTTGAGCCGACCGGACGCCACTTGCGCGCGGAGCTGCTCGTTCTGGGCCGAGATTCCGGCCAGCTGCGCGGAAACGGCCTCCAGCGAGCCACCACCACCGCCTCGCGCCGGCCCTGCACCGTCGGTCACTTCGCCTCCTCGATCCGATCTGATCGGATGGGGAAACGTTATCGATCCGGCCGGTCAATTCGGTCGAATTGAATGGCCGTCACGCGTTTTTCCACCTGAAAGTCGGACAGCGGACACGGAGCGTGCTCGGCAAAGTTGCCGAAGATGATATTCCTGTTGTCTTATTCCGCGATCACTCGAATTCCAGGCGTGCGCACGACCACATCGCGAGGGAAATCCGCGATCGGACGGATTCGCTCTTCCCAATGGTCGACCGCCATTAGAGTGATCACCGCACCCGGATGGCCGTCATCGACTCCACCTTCGCCGGACGACGGCGAACCCGCCGAACGACCTGTCCCGGCGAAGGCACGCCCGGCACCGCCGCACCCGACCCATCACGGCGCCACCCCGACAGCCGGGCGATCACGCCACGGTCGGCAGATCCGGGCTCGTCACGTCGTAGACCTGCCCGGAGCGGGTCAGCAGCGGCACCAGGATCGCGGCCTTCCGGTCCGCGGCCGTGCTCTCGCCCCAGTGCACCTGCCTGCCCCCCGCCAGCACCAGGAACAGGTTCTGCGGCCGTTCGGCGCGGACCTCGGTGACCTGCGCCCGCAGGTCGGCGGGCAGCGCGGTGAGCGCGATCATCGCGGTCCGCACGCCGTCGGCCCGGTCGTCGCCGAGCCGCAGCTGGGCGAGCCCGGCGGGCGGGTGGGGCACGGTGCGGAACGGCACGCCCGCCGCGTCGATCAACCGCACCCCGCTCTCACCAGGTCCGTCGGCGGGCACGTAGGCCACGGCGACGCGTTCGGTGATCTCCAGCCGCACCGTGGAGGGCCACTGCAGGTGGACTTCCGAATCGGCGATCTCCGGGACCGCGCCCAGCCGGGACCGGATGGCCTCGGAGTCGACCTGCAGCATCGGGTTGCCGAGCTCGACGCCCGCCGTGTCCAGCACGGTCCGCTCCGGCACGGCGGCGAGCCCGTCGACCTGCACGGACCGCACGCCGAGGATCGGGCTGTAGTAGAGGGCGAGCACCAGGACGGTCACCACGGACATCGCCACCGGCAGCAGCCAGCGGCGCGGGGATCGCTGGATCCCGCCGCGCACCGGCCGGCCGCGAGTGCTGCGCACCCCCGGCCGGTTCGACGACCGCCCTGCCGCGCTCACTCCGCCGCACCTCCGGTACCCGCGGCCCGTTCGAGCTCTCCGAGGATCTCCGGCCCGAGCATGGTGACGTCACCGGCGCCCATGGTGAGCACCAGGTCCCCCGGCGCGGCGAGCCCGGCCACGAGCGGTGCCGCGTCGGTCAGCGACGGCTCGAAGCGCACCCGGTCCGCCGATCCCGGGATCTGGTCGGCGATGAGCGCCCCGGTGACGCCGGGCTGCGGGTCCTCCCGCGCGCCGTAGACGTCGAGCACCACGATCTCGTCGGCGAGCCCCAGCGCGGTGGCGAATTCGGCGGCGAACGCGGCCGTGCGGGAGAACAGGTGCGGCTGGAACACCACGATGAGCCTGCCGTCGCCGACCACGGGCCGGGCCGCGCGCAGCTGCGCGTCGACCTCGGTGGGGTGGTGGGCGTAGTCGTCGTAGACGAGCACCCCGCCGGCCTGGCCCTTGAACTCGAAGCGGCGGCGCACGCCGCCGAACGCGGCGAGCCCGTCGAGCAGTTCGTCCAGCGGTGCCCCGAGTTCCAGCCCGGCGAGCAGCGCGGCGACGGCGTTGCCCGCCATGTGCTCGCCCGGCACCGAGACCTGCACGTCGATCCGCTGCCCGTCGAGCTCGACGACGGCGACACCGGCCCCGTGCTCGGGCCGGTAGTCGACGATGCGCGCGTCGCCGGGCCCGCCCGCCGTGTGCCCGTAGCGGCGGACGCGGAGCCCGCCGGCGGCGGCCTGCCCGGCGAGCCGGGCGGATCCGGGGTCGTCGGCGTTGACGATGAGCACGCCGCCCGGCTCGATGCGGCGGACGAACTCGTCGAAGACCTCGGTGTAGGCCTCGGGGGTGCCGTGGTGGTCGAGGTGGTCGGGTTCGACGTTGGTGACGACGGCGACCGAGGGCGCGAACACGAGGAACGATCCGTCGCTCTCGTCGGCCTCGGCGACGAACACGCCGCCCTCGCCGTGGTGCGCGTTGGCGCCGGACTCGTTGAGGTCGCCGCCGATGGCGAACGACGGGTCGAGCCGGCAGTGCTGCAGCGCGACGGTGAGCATCGAGGTCGTCGAGGTCTTGCCGTGCGTGCCCGCGACGCAGGCGACCCGGTGCTCGGCCATGAGCGCGGCGAGCGCTTCGGCGCGGCGCAGCACGGCGACGCCGCGGCGCTGGGCCTCGACGAGTTCCGGGTTGTCCGGCCGGATCGCGGTGGACACCACGATGGCGGTGGGGTCCTGGTCGAGCTGGTCGAGGTTCTCGCCGCGGTGCCCGAGCGCGACGTGCGCGCCTTGGGCGCGCAGGGCGAGCACGGTGCGGGAGTCGCGGGCATCGGAACCGGAGACCTGCCGGTCGCGGGCGAGCAGGATGCGGGCGATGCCGCTCATGCCCGCGCCGCCGATGCCGACGAGGTGGACGCGGGACAGCAGGTCGTCGGTGCCGCTGCGTTCCGCGGTCTGCGCTTCGGTCACCGGCCCGCCACCTCCACCACGATCCGGGCCAGCACCTGGTCGGCTTCCCGGTGTCCGGTTCCCAGCGTGGCACGGCTCATCATGTGCAGCCGTTGCGGGTCGCGGCCGAGGGGCAGGACCTCGTTGATGACCTTGTCCGGCGTCATGTCCTCGTCGGCGACGAGCAGGGCACCGCCCGCGGAGACGACGGGCTGCGCGTTGAGGGCCTGCTCGCCGTTGCCGTGCGGCAGCGGGACGAACACGGCGGGCAGCCCGACGGCGGACACCTCGGCGACGGTCATGGCGCCGGAGCGGCAGACCACGAGGTCGGCGGCGGCGTAGGCGAGGTCCATCCGCTCCAGGTACGGCACCGCGTTGTAGACGGGGGCGCCGGGGACCTGCTGCACGGCGAGGGTGTTCTTCGGCCCGTGCGCGTGCAGCACGCCGATGCCCGCGCGCCCGAGCGCCTGCGCGGCCCCGGAGAACGCGGTGTTGAGCGTCTGGGCGCCTTGCGATCCGCCGAACACGAGGATGGTCGGCGCGTGCGGGTGCAGCCCGAAGAACTGCCGGGCCTGCATGCGCAGCGCGGCGCGGTCGAGGCTGGTGATGGATTCGCGCAGCGGGATGCCGATGGGCCGGGCCCCGGCGAGCCCGCTGTCGGGGGTGGCGGCGAGGACGCGCTCGGCGAACCGGGCGCCGACCTTGTTCGCCATGCCCGCCCGGGCGTTGGCCTCGTGCACGACGATGGGGGTGCGCCCGCGCGCGGCGAGGTAGGCGGGCAGCGACACGTAGCCGCCGAACCCGACGACGACGTCGGCTTGGACGCGTTCGAGCACGTCCTTGGTCTTGCGCACCGAGTCGCGCACCTTCAGCGGCAGCCGCAGCAGTTCGGTGCTGGGCTTGCGCGGCATCGGCACCGGCGGCACCAGTTCCAGCGGGTAGCCGCGTGCGGGCACCAGCCGGTTCTCCAGTCCGCGTTCGGTGCCGAGCGCGGTGATGCGCGCGTCCGGGCGCATCCTGCGTACGGCGTCGGCCAGGGCGAGGGCCGGCTCGATGTGTCCGGCGGTGCCGCCGCCTGCGACGACGACCGACAGGCCGCGCCGGGCGGGGTGTCCGGGGGCCGGGTGCTGCCCGCTCAACGGTGTCCTCCTCGTGTCTGTGCCCGGGATCCGGTCTTGCCGCGGGCCGCGGTGCGGTTCCGCGCGTCCGGTGATCCCCGGCGGGTCGGCTGGGCCCCTGCGCTGCGCGCTCCGGGGCGGCTGGTGGGCGCGGTGCGCGCCGGGCGGCGTTTCGCCGGTGGGCGGTAGGGCTCGGGCGTGGACAGGCGCAGCAGCTTCCCGACGCGGCCCGGCCCCAGCGACCGTAGCGCGGCGATCGCTTCCGGCTCGTGCCGGGCGAAGTTCGCCAGCAGCCCGAACACCAGCATGCTGGTCACCACGGACGAGCCGCCGGAGGAGATCAGCGGCAGCGGCAGCCCGGTGATGGGCAGCAGGCCGACGACGTAGCCGACGTTGATCGCGGCCTGCCCGACGAGCCAGGCGGTGAGGGTCGCGGAGACGAGCCTGATCCACGGGTCGGTGTTGCGGGCGGCGATGCGCATCCCGACGTAGGCGGTGGTGCCGAACAGGACGAGCACGATGACGCAGCCGACGAACCCGAGCTCCTCGCCGATGACGGCGAAGATGAAGTCGTTGTGCGCGTTGGGCAGGTACTGCCACTTCGACCAGCCCTGGCCGAGCCCGCGGCCGAACAGCCCGCCGTCGGCGAGCGCGAACAGCGCCTGCCGGGCGTGGTAGCCGCGGCCGGTGGGATCGGAGGCGGGGTCGAGGAACGTGGTGATCCGGTCCATCCGGTACTGCGCGACCATCGCGAGGACGACGGCGGCGGTGATGGCGCCGAGCACGGAGACGCCGAACAACCGCAGCGGCGCCCCGGCGAACCACATCAGGGCGAGCAGCACGATGAACAGCGTGATGGTGGAGCCGAGGTCGGGCTGCAGCATGACGAGCGCGAACATCAGCATCGCCGCGGGCACCACGGGCACCAGCAGGTGCCGGTACTGGGCGAGCAGCCCGCGCTTGGTGACGAGCACGTGCGCGCCCCACAGCGCGAAGGAGATCTTGGCGAACTCGACGGGCTGGAAGGAGATCCCGCCGAGCACGAACCAGCTCTGCGCGCCGTTGCGGACGCTGCCCAGCGGAGTGAGCACGAGCAGGAGCAGCAGCAGGCAGCCGCCGAAGACGGTGAGGCTGTGCTTGCGCATCTGCCGCACCGGCAGCCGCAGCGCCCCGTAGAACAGCACGAGTCCGGCGCCGCAGTAGATGACCTGCCGGATGAAGATGTCGTAGGAGGACCCGGCGCTGGTGAACGAGTCCACGCTGGACGCCGACAGCACCATGACGAGCCCGAACACGGTGAGCAGGCCGAACACGGCGAGCAGCAGGTGGAACGAGGCGAGCGGCCGGGTGAGCCACGCGGTCAGCGGGGTCGTGATGGCCGCGAGCCCGGTGGGCTTGCGGGTGCGGCGGGGCCGGCGCGCGGTCGCTGCGGAGGTGGTCACCGCGATCACCCGCCGGTGGTGGGGGCGGTGGCGGGCAGCGCCCGCACGGCGTCGGCGAAGGCCCGCCCCCGGTGCGCGTAGTCGGTGAACATGTCCATGGACGCGGCGGCGGGGGCGAGCAGCACCGCGGTGCCGGGTGTGGCGTGCGCGGCGGCCCTGGTGACGGCCTGGGACATGCCCGCATCGTCCCCCGCCGAGACCTGCTCGACGGGCACGTGCGGGGCGTGTCGGGCGAGCGCTTCGGCGAACGCGGCGCGGTCGCGGCCGATGAGCACGACGGCGGCGAGGCGCCCGGCGTTGCGCGCGACGAGTTCGTCGACGTCGGCGCCCTTGAGCAGGCCGCCCGCGATCCACACGACGCGTTCGTGGGCGCGCAGCGCGGCGTCGGCGGCGTGCGGGTTGGTGGCCTTGGAGTCGTCGACCCAGGTGGTGCCGCCGGTTTCGGCGACGACGACGGAGCGGTGCGCGCCGGGTTCGAACGCGCGCAGGCCACGGGCGACGGCGTCGGCGGGGACGCCGTGGGCGCGGGCGAGCGCGGCGGCGGCGAGCGCGTTGGCGAGGTTGTGCGGCCCGCCGGGGTGCACGTCGGCGACGTCGGCGAGCACGTCCCCGGCGGGGTCGTCGGCGAAGGCCCGGTCGAGCAGGGTGCCGTCGGCGATGCCGAGCTGGCCGGGTCCGGGCTCGCCGAGGGTGAAGGACACGGGCCTGCCCGCGCCGGTGGAGAGCCGGGTGGACCACTCGTCGTCGGCGTTGTGCACCGCGACGACGTTGCCCGCGTACACCTTGGCCTTCGCGGCGCCGTAGGCGTCGAGGGTGCCGTGCCAGTCGAGGTGGTCGTCGGCGAGGTTGAGCACGACCCCGGCCTGCGCGGCCAGCGATCGGGACCAGTGCAGCTGGAAGCTGGACAGCTCGACGGCGAGCACCCGGTGCCCGGCACGCACCGCGTCGACGACGGGCAGCCCGACGTTCCCGCAGGCGACGACGTCGAGCCCGGCGGCGCGCAGCACCGATTCGAGCATGGTGACGGTGGTGGTCTTGCCGTTGGTGCCGGTGACGGCGAGCCAGTCGGCGGGTTCGGGCCGCGCCCGGTCGAGCCACCAGGCGAATTCGACCTCGCCGATGATCTCGATGCCCGCGGTGGCGGCGGCGGCCAGCAGCGGCGTGCCGGGCCGCCAGCCGGGACTGGTGACGACGAGGTCGGTCCCGGCGGGCGGTTCGAGCAGTCCGGGCAGGAGCCGACCGCCGCCGGCGCGGACGGAGTCGAGCGCGGCGAGCCGTTCTTCGGACGCGTCGGTGACGGTGACTTCGGCACCGGCCGCCAGCAGCGCTTCGGCGGCCGAGCGGCCGGACACCCCGGCACCCGCGACCAGCACCCGCCGGTCCCGCAACGTTCGGGTCACCGCACTCTCCTCTCCTGCCGGCGGCGTGGCCGCCGGGATCGTCAGCCGCCGTAGAGGCTGAGCCAGTCCGCGTAGAACAGCCCGACGCCGAACAGGCAGCTGATCCCGGCCAGCACCCAGAATCTGATGATCACCGTGGTTTCCGCCCACCCGGCGAGTTCGAAGTGGTGGTGGAACGGTGCCATCCGGAAGAGCCTGCGCCGGGTGCTGCGGAACACGACGATCTGCAGCACGACGGAGAGGGCCTCCACCACGAACAGCCCACCGATGATGATCATCAGCAGTTCGGTGCGGGTGACCATGCTCAGCCCAGCGACGAGACCGCCCAGCGCGAGCGAACCGGTGTCGCCCATGAAGATCTTCGCGGGTGCCGCGTTCCACCACAGGAACCCGATGCACGCCGACATGGCGGCCGCGGCGACGATCGCGATGTCCAGCGGGTCGCGGACCGTGTAGCAGGCGGGCCCGCTGCCGCCCCCGCCCGTGCAGTCGTAGCGCAGCTGCCAGAACGAGATCAGCACGTAGGTGGCCAGCACCATCGCCGCGGTACCGCCCGCGAGCCCGTCCATGCCGTCGGTGAAGTTGACCGCGTTGGACCAGCCGCTGATCGCCACGTACGCGAAGATCACGAACCCGATGGCGCCGAACGACACGATGCTGATGTCGCGGATGAACGACAGGTGCTCGGAAGCGGGGGTGATGCCGTTGTCGTCGGGGAACCGCATCGCGAGGATCGCGAACAGCACGGCGGCGACCAGCTGCCCGACGAGCTTCGCGGTCTTGTTCAGCCCGAGGTTGCGCTGCTTGCGGATCTTGATGAAGTCGTCGAGGAAGCCGACGATGCCCAGCGCGGTGGTGAGCCCCAGCACCAGCAGGCCGGAGACCGTGGGGCCTTCCTCCGCGACGGTGAGGTGGGTGATCAGGTACCCGGCCCACATGGCGACGAGGATCGCCATGCCGCCCATGGTGGGCGTGCCGCGCTTGGCGGCGTGCGACTTCTGCACCTCTTCGCGGATCTCCTGGCCGAAGCCCTGCTTGGAGAAGATCCGTATCAGGTACGGGGTGAACAGGATGGAGATGACCAGCGCCACCGCTGCGGCGACGAGGATGCTCTTCACGCTTGACCCCCGGCTCGTTCGGTGGCGGATCGATCGGTGACCTGCTCGGTCAGCTGTTCGGCGACGCGCCACAGCGCGGCGACCTTGGACGCCTTGGCGAGCACGACGTCACCGGGACGCAGCTCGTCGCGCAGCAGCGCGACGGCGGCATCGACATCCGGCACCAGAACCGACTCCTCTCCCCATGACCCTTCCAGCGAGGCACCCTGGTGCATCGCCCGTGCCTGGTCACCGACCACCACGAGGCGGTCGATGTTGAGCCGGACGGCGAGCCGCCCGATCTCGTCGTGCGCGGCGACCTCGGCATCGCCGAGTTCGCCCATGACTCCGAGCACCGCCCAGGCGCGGCCCGGTTTTCCCCTGGTCATCGAGGCGAGCGTCTTGAGCGCCGCGCGCACCGATTCGGGGTTGGCGTTGTAGGCGTCGTTGATGACGGTGACCCCGCCGGGGGTCTCGGTGACCTCCATGCGCCGCGCGGAGACGCGCCGCACCGAGCCGAGCCGCGCGGCCGCTTCCTCGACGCTCGCGCCGAGCTCCACGGCGATGGCGGCGGCGGTGAGCGCGTTGCCGACGTGGTGCTCGCCGTGCAGCGGCAGCTTCACCCGGGCGGAGCCGGTGGCGGTGACGAGGGTGAATTCGGCGCGCGCCTGCTCGTCGAGCTCGATGTCCTCGGCGCGCACGTCGGCGGCCGGGCTCTGCCCGACCCGGACCACGCGGGCCCGGGTGCGCTCGGCCATCGCGGCGACCAGCGGGTCGTCGGCGTTGAGCACGGCGACCCCGCCGTCGGCGGCGGCGGGCAGCGCTTCGACGAGTTCGCCCTTGGTCTGCGCGACGGCCTCCTGCGAGCCGAACTCGCCGAGGTGCGCGCTGCCGACGTTGAGCACGGCGCCGATCCGCGGCGGGGCGACCTCGCAGAGCGCGGCGATGTGGCCGCGACCGCGGGCGGAGAGCTCCAGCACGAGGTGCCGGGTGTGCTCGTCGGCGCGAAGCGCGGTCCACGGATGCCCGAGCTCGTTGTTGAACGACCCGGGCGGCGCCACGGTCGGGCCCGCCGGTTCGAGGACCTGCGCGATGAGGTCCTTGGTCGAGGTCTTGCCGGACGAACCGGTGACCCCGATGACGGCGAGCTCGGGCAGCCGGTCCACCACCGCGCGCGCCAGCCGCGCGAGGGCGGCGAGCACTGCGGCGCCGCTGCCGTCGACGTCCCCGGCGAGGGCCATGGCCCGGCTCGGGTGGTGTTCGGACAGCTCCGGAACGATCACGGTCGGGATCGGTCCGTCGGCGGTGGGCACTTCGCGCGCGGCGAGCACGCCGGCGGCTCCGTCCGCGACGGCGCGAGCGGCGAAGTCGTGCCCGTCGACGCGCTCGCCAGGGACCGCGACGAACAACCCGCCCGGCCCGATCTTGCGCGAGTCGAATTCGACGGAACCGGTCACGAACTCGGTGCCGTCCGCGTGGTGGAGCCTGCCGCCGACCGCTTCCGCGATGTCAGCCAGGCTGAGCCGGATCACCTTGCCTCCTCGTTGCCGCCCCGGCCACCGGCCGGGGGCGCGGGTTCCCCCGTGTTCTGCGTTCCCCCACTGCCGTCCCCGATCCGGGCGCTGCCGGTGCCGAGCCTGCGCCGCAGCGCCGCCGCCACCTCGTCCCGGTCCGAGAACGGGTGCACGACCCCGGCCACCTCCTGGCCGGTCTCGTGCCCCTTGCCGGCGATCACGACGACGTCCCCGGCCCGGGCTCGGTGCACCGCTTCGGCGATGGCTTCGCGCCGGTCGCCCGCTTCGACGACCTCGCCGCGTTCGCCCTCGGGCACCTCCAGCGCCCCGGCGAGCATGGCGGCGCGGATGTCGGTGGCGTTCTCGCTGCGCGGGTTGTCGTCGGTGACCACCAGCAGGTCGGAGCGGCGCGCGGCCGCCTCGCCCATCAGCGGCCGCTTCGCCACGTCCCGGTCACCGCCGCAGCCGAGCACGACGAGCACCCGGCCGCCCCCGTTGATGACCTGGGCGCGGGCCGCGTCGAGCACCGCGGAGACGGCGCCGGGCTTGTGCGAGTAGTCCACCACGGCGGTGAAGTCCTGCCCGAGGGCGACCCGCTCCATCCGGCCGGGCACGTCCACTTCGGCCAGTCCGCGTTCGATCGCGTCGGCGGGGATCCCGGCGGCGGTGAGCACTCCGGCGGCCAGCAGCGCGTTGGCGATGTTGAACGGCCCCGGCAGCCGCAGCCGCACGTCCAGCGTCCGGTCCGGACCGTGCGCGCGGAAGCGCTGCTCGCCGGTCGGGAACGTCTCGACGTCGGTGGCGGTCCAGCTCGCGTCGCCGGTGGTGGACGCGGTGATCGTGTCCTCGGTGACCAGCCGCCGGCCCCACTCGCCGTCGACGCACACCACTTCGCGTTCGGAGCGGCCGTCGAACAGCAGCGCCTTCGCCTGGAAGTAGTCCTCCAGGTCGCGGTGGAAGTCGAGGTGGTCCTGCGAGAGGTTGGTGAACGCGCCGACGGCGAACCGGGTGCCACCGACGCGGCCGAGCGCGAGGGCGTGGCTGGAGACCTCCATCGGCACGTGCGTGACGCCGTGCTCGACCATGACGGCCAGCAGCGCCTGCAGATCGGGCGCCTCGGGCGTGGTGAAGGCGCTGTCGAGGCGTTCCCCGGCGATGCGGGTCTCGACGGTGCCGACCAGCCCGGTGGTGTGCCCGGCGGCCCGCAGCGCGGACTCCAGCAGGTAGCTGGTGGTGGTCTTCCCGGACGTGCCGGTGACGCCGAGGATGGTGAGCTTCTGCGACGGGTCGCCGTAGATGCGGGCGGCGGCGGAGCCGAGCACGCCGCGCGGGTCGTCGTGCACCAGCAGCGCCACTTCACCGGCCCGCACCCGCGGGTGGTCGAGCAGCGCGACGCGGTCCACGCCGGCCTGGTCGGTGAGCACGGCGGTGGCGCCGGCGGTGAGGGCGTCGGCGGCGAAGTCGGCTCCGTGCACCCGGGTTCCCGGGAGGGCGGCGAACAGATCGCCGGGACGCACGTGCTGAGCTCGCAGGGTCGCTCCGGTCACCACCCCTTCACCAGGGGTGTGACCAGGGATGTCGATGACCCGCGCACCGATCGTCCCGGCGAGCTGGTGGATCTGCACCGGCTCGACCAGAGCGGGTCGAGGCGGGGCTGTCGCGAGCGCGGAAGGCACGTCGCGCAAGGCTACCGGTACCACTTGACGGGTCATGCTCATGGTCACCTCTGCACACACCGCGTTTTCGGACTGGGCCGTTCGGAGCACACCGCGCAGCGGCCCGGCGTCCAGTAGAACGCCTCGCGCGCGAGCGCGTCGGCCCGCGTCCGGCGTCCGGGACCGGTGCCCGCGCGGGTGGCCCCGGTCGCGTGGAACCGCCGTCCGGATGGCGCCGAGGAATCGCGCAGAACCGGGTCCGCGCACCCCGCACCGGTTTCTCCCGGGCCTCCCCGGCGCTCGGCGCGATCCGGCCCGGCGGCGCGGAGACACCGACCCGGGAACGGTCGACCAGGCTCCCTGACCAGCGACGGACCCGGGTTCGGCCGGTCCGCGGCCGTTCCGCGCGACGCCGATCGTGCCGCCTGGAAAATGCGGTCCGGCCCCGGCAGCGCGAGCACCTACTTGCGGCCGGGGCCGTTCGCTGGCGAGCACTGGTCCGTCTCGTGCAACTTCCGCCGGATCGTGGTGCGCACCGGCGGACGTCGTTTAGCGTTCCTACTGCCAGGTCGGTGATTCCGCGGATTTCGGCGGATCGGTGGAAGAACGACTCGGGCGGGGGACGGCTGCGGCCGTGAGCACCGCCGGAGCGGCGACGCAGCGGGTGCCGTCGCCTTCGGTTCTCGACGATCCAACCGGGTCCTGCGGCCCGCGCATCCCGGTCTGAGCCGTCCGGACGTGCACGGGGCGGGGGGGGGGGGGGCCCCGCGGGGGGGGGGGGGGGGGCGCCCCCCCCCCCCCGGGGGGGCCCCCCCCCCCATC
>NZ_JAIUJZ010000115.1:0-41367 GCF_020176775.1 Saccharopolyspora sp. 6M | reverse complement strand
ACTCGACCCCCGCCGCCGGACCGCCCCCACCGACCGGAGGAACCCCACCGACCGAATCGACCCCGTGCCCATCACCGCTCAACCGCACTCCGGCGGACTGCACCGCCCCGTCCGGGGTGCGCAGCACGGAGGCCGCCGCCCACGCCCCGCGGTCCGCGTCGAGCGCGTCCTCCAGTGCGGCGAGCCAGCCCGGTTCGGGTGCGGCGTCGTCGTTGAACCAGGCCACGAACGGGGTGCCGATCCGCGGCAGCGCCGCCGCGATGCCGCCCGCGTAGCCGAGGTTGCGCCGCAGCCGCAGCACCTCCGGCCGGGACGGGTGCCGGGCGATCAGCTCGGCGGTGCCGTCGTCGGAGGCGTTGTCCACCACCAGCGTCCGATGTGGACGGTTCAGTGCGGCGACCGCGTCCAGGCAGGCGGTCAGGTGCCGCCGCCCGCGCCAGGTCACGACCACGACCGTGCTCCGCACACCGCCTCCGTTCCGCGTCCGGCCCCGAACCCTAGGTGACGGCACCGCGCTTCCCGGCGGTACCGGTGAATTCGCAGCGTAGGGTTCTGCTCGGCGTGCAGGTGGCCGCCGCCCGCGAACCGGAGAGGTGATGAGGTGCCCGAGTTGGTCGTGATCGCCGAGCAGCTGGTCGCCCCGGTGCCGGGCGGAACGGGCCGCTACACCCGCGAACTGCTCGCCGCGCTCGCCGCCACCGCCCCCGCGGGCTGGGAGGTGCGCAGCGCGATCAGCCGGGGCGCCGATCCCGCCCGCGCCGCGGTGGACGGGGTGCGCGCCCCGGCGGTGCTGCCGCTGCCGCGCCGCGCCCTCACCGCGGCCTGGGAGCGCGGCCTGCCGCCGTGGCCGGGCGGCGACTCGGTGCACGCCATGACCCCGCTGGCCCCGGCTCGCAAGCGCGGCCGCGGCCTGGTGGTGACGGTGCACGACACCGTGCCCTGGACCCACCCGGAGACGCTCACCCCGCGCGGCGTCGCCTGGCACCGCCGCGCCATCGCCCGCGCCGCCCGCGACGCCGACGCGATCGTGGTGCCCACCGAGGCCGTCGCCGCCGACCTCGCCACCCGCGTCGCGCTGCGCGTCGACGTGCGGGTGATCGGCGAAGGGGTGCCCGGAGCGCTGCTGGCCGAGCCCGACCCGGACCGGGCGCGCACCGCCGCCGCGAGCCTCCCGTCCCGGTACCTGCTGACCGTCGGCACCTTCGAACCCCGCAAGGGCCACGCGCACCTGATCGAGGCGCTGGCCCGGCCGGAGGCACCTGACCTGCCGCTGCTGCTGGTCGGTGCGCCGGGCTGGGGCGGGGTCGACCCGGTGCGCTTGGCCGAACGGCACGGCCTGCCCGCCGGGCGGGTGCGGGTGCTGCGCGACATCGGCGACGCCGAGCTCGCCGTGCTGCTGCGGCGGGCGACGGCCCTGGTGGCGCCGAGCCTCGCCGAGGGCTTCGGTCTGCCGGTGCTGGAGGCGATGGCGCTGGGCACCCCCGTGGTGCACTCCGACGCTCCCGCCCTGCTGGAGGTCGCCGGGTCGGCCGGGCTCACCGCGCGCCGCGCCGACCCGCGCGCGCTGGCCCGCGAGCTGCGGATCGTCGTCGACGACGCGGACCAGCGCGCCCGGATGTCGGCGGCCGGTCCGCGCCGCGCCGAGCTGTTCGGCTGGCGGCGCGCGGCCGAGCAGGTGTGGCGGGCGCACCTCGAGGCGTGATTTGCGGAACCCCCCACGATCCGCACCGGCACCCCCGTACGCTGCACGCGTGCACAGAGGCGAGCCGCAGCTCCTCGTCGACGCCACCGCCGTCCCCGCGGACCGCGGTGGCGTCGGTCGCTACGTGGATTCCTTGTTGGCCGCGCTCGACCAGGACGGCGCGCAGCTGAGCGTCGCCTGCCAGCCGCGGGACGCCGCGCTGTACGGCAGGCTCGCCCCGAACAGCCGGATCATCCCCGCGGCGGAGGCCGTCGCGACCCGCACCGCCCGCCTCACCTGGGAGCAGACGACGCTGCCCCGGCTGGTGCGCAGGCTCGGCGCGCAGGTGCTGCACTCGCCGCACTACACGACGCCGCTGGCGAACCCGGCGGCGTCGGTGGTCACGCTGCACGACGCCACGTTCTTCACCGACCCGGCGCTGCACTCACCGGTGAAGGCCCGCTTCTTCCGCTCCTGGACGAAGGCCGCGCTGCGCCGCGCCACCCTGTGCGTGGTGCCGAGCGAAGCCACCGCCGACGAGCTCGCCCGCAGCGCCGGGGCCGACCGCTCGGCGATGCACGTGATGTACCACGGCGTCGACCCCGAGCACTTCCACCCGCCGTCGCCCCCGGAGATCGCGGCCGTGCGGGACCGGCTGGGCCTGCACGACCAGCCGTACGTGGCGTTCCTCGGCGCCCTCGAACCGCGCAAGAACGTGCCCGCGCTGATCAAGGGCTTCACGATGGCCGGCCGCGGCCGCTCCGACGACCCGGCGCTGGTGCTGGCCGGTCAGCCCGGCTGGGACACCAGGGTCGAGCGGGCGCTGGAGGCGGTGCCGCACCGCGTGCGGGTGATCCGCGCCGGCTACGTGCCGTTCGCCGAGTTACCCGGTTTCCTCGGTGGCGCGCACGTCGTCGCGTACCCGAGCATCGGCGAGGGCTTCGGGCTGCCCGTGCTGGAGGCGATGGCCTGCGGCGCGGCGGTGCTCACCACCGGACGGCTCAGCCTGCCCGAGGTCGGCGGAGACGCCGTCGCCTACTGCGGGGTGCGGCCCGCCGAGATCGCCACCGGGCTCACCGGGCTGCTCGACGACCCGGCCCGCCGCGCCGCGCTGTCGGCCGCCGCGCAGCGCCGCGCCAAGGAGTTCACCTGGGCCGCGTGCGCGGCGCAGCACCGCGAGGCCTACTCCCGTGCGCACCACCTGCACCGCCGCAGCCGCTGACGGGGCCTCACCGCCCCGCGGCCGCCGAGCGCCGTTCGGCAGAATGTCCGGGCGTGACCGCCTCTTCCCGCAGCCATGGCGACGAGCTCGCCATCGTCATCGTGACCTACTCGCCCGGCGAGACCCTCGACCGCAACCTCGACTCGATCCGCGCTGCCACCGAACGCCCGGTGCGGGTGGTCCTGGCCGACAACGGGTCGACGGACGGGGAACCGGAACGCGCCGCCGAGACCCGCTCCGAGGTCGAATTCCTGCCGACCGGGGCGAACCTCGGCTACGGCGGGGGAGCGAACCGCGGGGTGGCGGCGCTCGGCGAGGAGTACGGCTGGGTGGTGATCAGCAACGCCGACGTCGAATGGGCGCCGGGTGCGCTGGACGAACTGCTGGCCGCGGCCGAGCGCTGGCCGCGCGGTGGTGCCTTCGGCCCGCTGATCAACGAGCCCGACGGCACCGTCTACCCGTCCGCGCGGCTGCTGCCCTCGCTGGGACGGGGAGCGGGGCACGCGGTGCTCGGCCGGATCTGGCCGGGCAACCCGTGGACCCGCGCCTACCGGCAGTCCGAGGCGGTCGTCGAAGAGCGCACCGCGGGCTGGCTGTCCGGCTCCTGCCTGCTGCTGCGCCGCGAGGCGTTCGACGGCATCGACGGCTTCGACCCGCGCTACTTCATGTACTTCGAAGACGTGGACCTGGGGGACCGGCTCGCCCGCAAGGGCTGGCTGAACGTGTTCGTGCCCAGCGCGCGGATCACGCACATCGGCGGGCACGCCACCTCCAGCGCACCGGCGAAGATGCTGGTGGAGCACCACCGCAGCGCTTACCGGTACCTCGCGGACCGGCACCGGGGCGCGGTGTGGGCGCCGCTGCGGCTGGCGCTGCGGGCCGCGCTGGCGGTGCGGGCGCGGCTGGAAGTGCGGGCGCGCGGGAAGTAGCCGGGCGGGGCGGCGCGAGCTCCGCGCCGCCCGTCGAGCCGCGGCTAGTACTGCTGGCGGGCCGCGCGGGAGCCGAGCGGGCCGAACTGGCCCTCGGTGCGCTGCGCTTGGTACGGGTTCGGCGGCAGCTGCTGGCCGAAGTCCTCCTCGGGCCAGCCGTACGGGTCGTTCCGGCCGCTCTGCTGCTGGCCCTGCTGCCCGCCCTGCTGTTGCTGCTGGCCGCTCTGCTGCTGGCCCTGCTGCTGTCCGCCCTGCTGCGGGGGCTGCTGCCCCGACTGCTGCCCGGACTGCGGCCTGCCCTGCTGGTCACCGCCCTGCTGCGGCCGGTTCTGCGGCTGCCCAGACTGCTGCCCCGACTGCTGCTGAGCGCCCTGCCGGGCCTGCCCCTGCTGCCCGGTCTGCTGCGGCCGCTGCTCGGCGCGCTGCTGCTGCGGCCGGGCCGCCTGCTGCTGGGATCCGTGCTGCTGCGGGGGCTGCTGCTGCGACGTGGGCTGCGGGATCGCCGTCGTCGCGTCCGCGTCGACCTGCGCGTGGTCGGCGGCGGCGATCACGGTGCGCGGGATCCGCACGGTCGTCGAGGCGTCCATCGGCGAGGTGGCGCTGTCCGGTGTCACGACGAACGCGCCCCGTGCCCGCGCACGAGCAAGTGTTTCGTCGGCTCGGTCCCGCGGGTCCATAGCGGTGCCTCTCCATGCTTTCGCCGTCGGGTTCTCGGCCGCGTCGCGACCGTCGCGCTACCGCGGTGCGCCGTCGAGGAGCTCGTCGCGCCGCGGTCCCTTCATGTTGTCGCCGTCCCGCGGCAAGGTATGCGTGCCCTGTCCGCGTCCCGGCACGGGGTTCGACTTCGGTCCGCGCCGTGGCGCGGGGTTCGGTCCTGTTCCGCTGCTTCGCACTGTATCCGCCGTTGCCGTTCCGGGGCGGGTATCGGCGGTGGTCGGGCGCCCGGTGTCGTCGCGGCGCGACGATCGTCGTGCCACCACCGGGAGCGCTTCCGCGACGCCGAGGTGGGGCGGAGCCGCGGTCGTTCGGTCGAGTTCGGGGGCGGCCGTCCGGACCCGGGACCTCGCCGCGCCGTCGCGGCGGCCGTCCCGCGCGTGCCACCGGGAGGATGGGGGGTGTGCTGCGGTGCCGGGGCGCCGTGCCCGCGGAACGGACCGGTAGTGACCGATTCCACTGAGCCGGAACCCGGTCTCCATTATGCCGCCGTCGTTGTCACAGTATTCCCCCCAACGGGTTTTCGTCAGGATCTACCGGACGCGCTCGGCACCGGCGCGGGGAAGCCCCCGCCGCCGATGACCGCGGCCGCGTGCCGGTACCGGATGCCGGGACGAGCCCGGCGCGAGGAAGGAGGTCCGGTATGACCGCCGGTCCCGATGGTTCGCCCGGCCCGCTGCACGACGCGGAGGCGGTGGTGCTCGTCGGCGGCAAGGGCATGCGCCTGCGCCCCCTGACGCTGTCCGCGCCGAAGCCGATGCTGCCCACCGCCGGAGTGCCGTTCCTGAGCCACCTGCTCGCGCGGATCCGGGCGGCCGGCATCCGGCACGTCGTGCTCGGCACCTCCTACAAGGCCGAGGTGTTCGCCGAGCACTTCGGCGACGGCTCCGAGTTCGGCCTGGAGCTGGAGTACGTCGTCGAGGACGAGCCGCTGGACACCGCGGGCGCCATCCGCAACGTGGCGCACCTGCTGCGGGAGAAGGACGTGCTGGTGTTCAACGGCGACATCCTCTCCGGCCTCGACCTGCGCTCCCTCGTCGAGACCCACCGCGCCGGCGCGGCCGAGGTGACGCTGCACCTGGTGAAGGTGGCGGACCCGCGCCAGTTCGGCTGCGTGCCCACCGACGGCGACGGCCGGGTCACCGCGTTCCTGGAGAAGACCGAGGATCCGCCGGTCGACCAGATCAACGCCGGTTGCTACGTGTTCCGCCGCCCCGTGATCGAGGACATCCCGGCCGGTCGCCGGGTGTCGGTGGAGCGCGAGACCTTCCCGGGGCTGCTGGCCGCCGGTGCTCGGTTGCAGGGGCACGTGGACTCCTCGTACTGGCTGGACATGGGTACGCCCGCCGCCTACGTCCGCGGGTCGGCGGACCTGGTGCGCGGCGAGCTGCCCTCCGCGGCGCTGCCCGGCACCCCGGGCGAGGCCTTGCTGCTGCCCGGCGCGGACATCGCCGCGGGCGCCGTGGTCGACGGCGGCAGCACCATCGGCGCGGGCGCGGTCGTCGCGGAACGCGCCCGGATCACCGGCTCGATGGTGTTCGACGGCGCGCGGATCGGGGCCGAGACCGAGGTGGACGGTTGCGTGATCGGCGCCGGGGCCCGCATCGGTGCGGGCGTGGCGCTGCGCGGCGCGGTGATCGGCGACGGCGCGGTGATCGGCGACGAGTGCGAGCTGCTGGACGGCGCCCGGGTGTGGCCCGGTGTGGAGATCCCCGCCGGTGGCGTGCGGTTCTCGGCGGACCGGAGATGACCTGATGCGCACCACCTGGCAGCCGCCCGGCCCGCTGGACCTCCCGCAGGTGCTGGCCCCGCTGCGCCGCGGCAGCGGTGATCCCGCCAGCGCGGTCCAGGAGTCCGGTGCGTGGTGGCTGGCGTCGACCACCGCGCACGGCCCCGGGACGCTGCGGCTCGCCGCCGACCCGGCGGGCGCGGTCGTCGCCGAAGCGTGGGGCGACGGCGCGGAACCGCTGCTGGCCCAGGTGCCGGAGCTGCTCGGCGCGGCCGACGACGACGGCGGGTTCGTGCCCGTGCACGACGCGGTCCGGCGCGGCGCGCGGGCCGCCCGCGGCCTCCGGCTCTGCGCGACCGGGGGGGTGTGGGACGTGCTGGTCGCCGCGGTGCTGGAGCAGAAGGTCACCAACCGGGAGGCGTGGCGGTCCTGGCGCGAGCTGTGCCGCCGGTTCGGCACTCCCGCGCCCGGTCCGGCGCCGCGCGGGCTGTGCGCGCCGCCGAGCCCCCGGCAGCTGCGGGAGATCCGGGACTGGGAATGGCACCGGGCGGGCGTGGACGGTGCCCGGCGGCGCACCCTGATCGCCGCGGCCGGCGTGGCGCACCGCCTGGAGCGGGCCGTGGAGCTGGGCGGGGAGCCGGGCCGCGCGCTGCTCCAGCACGTCCCCGGCATCGGGCCGTGGACGGCGGCGGAGGTCGCGCAGCGCGCCTGGGGCGACCCGGACGCGGTCAGCGTCGGCGACTACCACCTGTCGACGATCGTCGGGATCGGGCTCGAAGGACGGCCGATGGACGACGCGGAGATGCTCGACGCGCTCGCCCCGTACGCGGGCCAGCGGCACCGGGCGGTGCGCTACCTCGGCGCGGCCGGGGTCCGGCGCCCCCGGTTCGGGCCGCGTCTGCCGCCCCGCGACTACCGCGTGCTCTGAACCGGGTGCGGGCGGGCCGCGGCCAGCAGCGGGCCCAGGTCGGACTCCGCGGGCAGCGCGTCGATCGGCCACCAGCGCAGGTCCAGCGACTCGTCGCTGCGCACCGGCTCGGCGCCCGCGGGCGCGCGCACCAGGTACCGCACGTCGAAGTGCCGCGTCGGCACGCCCAGCGAGCAGGTGATCGGGTGCACGTCCAGGTGCACCGGTTCCGCGGACACCGCCAGCCCGTCGATCCCGGACTCCTCGGTGGCCTCCCGCAGCGCGGCGCCCGCCAGCGAGGTGTCCTCCGGTTCGCAATGCCCGCCGAGCTGCAGCCACTTCCCGACCCGCGGGTGCAAGGTGAGCAGCACGTGCTCCCCGGCCGCGTCCAGCAGCACCGCCGACGCCGTCACGTGCCCCGGCGCGCAGGCGCGCAGGCACGCGTCCTCGCGCGCGTCGAGCAGCGCCAGGAACGCGTGCCGCAGCGCCTCCTGCCCGTAGTCGGACGGCCGCCATCCGCGCAGCACCTGTTCCGCGTCCGCGTGCAACACCTCGGCCCCCACGACCGAACCTCCTCGCGCTCGCACCCGCTCACTCGGCGGAACCTGCGGTGATGTCAGAGTTCCAGCAGCCCGTCGTCCAGCTCGCGCGGCGGCCGCGGGCCGCCGCCCGGCTCGGCCGGGTGCCCGACGGCCACCGCGCCCAGCGGTTCCCACGACTCCGGCAGCTCCAGCGCCGACCGCACCACGTCGGGGCAGAACATCGTCGAGGACACCCAGCAGGAGGCGAGCTCCTCCGCGGCCAGCGACACCAGCAGCCCCTGCACGGCGGCACCGCCCGCGACGGTGAACATCTCCCGCTCCGCGGCGGTGCGCCGCGCGTCCGGGTAGTCGTGCGCGCCGTCCCGGACCAGGAACGGCAGCACCAGTTCCGGTGCCGCGTACAGCAGGTCGCCGCGGCCCACCCGGCGCTGCGCGGAAGCCTCCTCGCGGCCGTCGCCGCGCAGGTCCGCCAGCCACGCCGTGCGCATCGCGTCCAGCAGCTTCGCCCGCAGCGGCCGGTCCCGCAGCCACACGAACCGCACCGGGCGGGTGTGGTGCGGGGCGGGTGCGGTCAGCGCGGCGGCCACGGCGCGGCGCACCGGTTCCTCGGCCACCGGTTCCGCGCTGAACGAGCGCACCGAGCGGCGCAGCAGCACCGCTTCCCGGCGGCCCTGCGCGATGGCCTCGTCGGTGCCGAGCCGGAACAGGTCGTGCTCCACCGGCCGCGCCAGGTCCCGCGCCGAGGAACCGTCGTCCTCGGTGCTCAGCCCGCGCAGCACCGCCACCGGCACGCCGCCGAGCTTGCCCTTCACCAGGTCCGCGGCGGCGGCGACCTCGTCGGCGATGGCGACCTCGGTGACGGCCAGCTCGTTGCCCTGCGCGTCGATGCTGCCCGCGTACCGGTGCAGCACCCGCAGCCCGGCCGCGCCGATCGCCGCGTCGGTCTGCCCGTTGCGCCAGGTCCGCCCCATCGTGTCGGTGATCACCACGCCGACCTGCACGCCCAGCCGGTCGGCCAGGCCGGCGCGCAGCCTGCGCGCCGAGGCGTCCGGGTCCTCCGGCAGCAGCGCGATCCGGTCCAGCGCCACGTTCGAGGCGTCCACCCCGGAGGCGGCCTGCACGATGCCCAGCTTGTTCCGCGTGATCAGCGTGTTCCGGAACCGCGCCAGCACCTCGGTCGCCTCGGAGCGCACCAGCTCGCGGCGCAGCCGCTCCCGCTCCTCCGGGTCGCGCGGGGTGCGCACCACCCGGCCCTCGACCTTCGAGACGACCTTGCTGGTGACCACCACGACGTCCCCGTCGGACAACCACGGCGCGCTCGCCGCGATGGAGGCCGCCACGTCGTCGCCGGGCCCGAACTCGGGCAGCCCGGTCACCGCGAACAGCTGGAGCCCGGCGGTCGCCGCGTGATCCCTCATGACCCCTCCGGAACCGAGAGCCCGGCCGCGTCGAACGCGGCCCGCGCCATCTCCGCCGTCGCGTCCACGTCGGACATCAGCAGCGGCACGTCCCGCACCGCCACGCCGGGCACGTCGGCGGTGTCGCCGGTGTGCACCAGCCACGCGTCGAGCACGCCGTCGGCGGACTCCGCGCGGGAACCGTAGAGCCTGCCGACCGCCTCGGCGGAGGTCTCCACGCCGATCGCGGTCAGGCAGGCGTCGGCCATGCCGCGCAGCGGGCGGCCGCCGATGATCGGGGACACGCCCACCACGGGCGCCGCCGTCGAGCGCAGCGCCTCCCGGAAACCGGGCACCGCGAGCAGCGTCCCCACGCTCACCACCGGGTTCGACGGCGCGACCAGCACCACGTCGGCCCCGGAGATCGCCTCGGCGACCCCCGGTGCGAGCGAAGCCTCCTCGGCGCCGACCGGCACGATGGCGCCCGCGGCGGGTTCGGCGCGATGGCGCACCCACCACTCCTGGAAGTGCACCGCGGTCGGCTCGCCGGTGGCCGGGTCCTCGATCGCCACGTGCGTTTCGACCCGGTCGTCGCTGACCGGCAGCAGCCGCACCCCGGGCCGCCAGCGGTCGCACAGCGCCTCGGTCACCGCGGACAGCGGGTAGCCGGCGCGCAGCATCCGGGACCGCACCAGGTGGGTGGCGATGTCCCGGTCGCCCAGCCCGAACCAGCTCGGTTCGGCGCCGTAGGCGGCCAGCTCCTCCTTCACCGACCACGTCTCGCCGACGCGGCCCCACCCCTTCTCGGTGTCGATGCCGTCGCCGAGGGTGTACATGCAGGTGTCCAGGTCCGGGCAGACCCGCAGCCCGTGCATCCACACGTCGTCGCCGATGTTGACCACGGCGGTCACCTCGTGCGGGGACGCGCCGTCGCCTTCGCCGAGCGCGGGCATGCCCAGCGCCGCCTTGACCCCCAGCAGGAACCGCGCCCCGCCGACTCCACCGACCAGTGCTACGACCTTCACCCCGCGATCCTCGCACGCGGGCGGGGGCGTCCGAGGCCGGACCGGTGTCCGCTGCGTCACCGGCGGGGCCCGCGGATCAGAACTCCCAGAAGCGGAACGACTCCTGGCCCAGCAGCGCCAGCACCGGTTCGCCACCGACGAGGCCGAAGACGAGGTAGGCCAGCGAGAAGAACGCCCGGCCCACGAACGGCACCGCGAACAGCAGCAGGAACAGCACCAGCGGCGCCCACGGCCGCGCCTTCTCGCCGAGCTCCCGCGCCCGGTACGACAGCCACGGCTCGATCGCGCCGTACCCGTCCAGGCCCGGGATCGGCAGGATGTTCAGCACGAACGCGATCACCTGCAGGAACGCCAGGTAGGACAGCCCGGTGGACAGCCCCTGCGGCATCGGCACCAGCTGCACCGCGGCCGTGATCAGCATCCCGAGCACCAGGTTCGTCAGCGGGCCGGCCAGCGAGACCATCGACTCGACGCGCCGGTTCCGCAGCGCGTGGTGGTTGATCCACACCGCCCCGCCGGGCAGCGGGATGCCACCGGCGATCACGAAGAGCAACGGCAGCACGATGCTGAGTACCGGATCGGTGTAACGGCGGGGGTCCAGCGTCAGGTACCCCTTCGCCGGGACCGAGAGGTCGCCGCCCCGGTACGCGGTGATCGCGTGGCCGAATTCGTGCAGGCACAGCGACGTGGCCCACCCGCCGAGGACGATCAGCACGATGCCGGTGGTCCGGGCGAACGACTGGTCCACGGTGGCCAGGACGCCACCGAGCACCGTCGCGCCGAGCAGGGCCAGGAACAGGGGGCTCACTCGCGTGTTCACCCCACCAGTGTCCCCGGTCGGCCCCGACCGCCGGGTGCCGACGGGTGAAAAGTCGCGATTCGCGCTGCGCGGCGCCGCCACCTGGCGTATCGGCCCGCCGACAAAAGAGTGCCGGAGTTGCGTCATGCGGCGGGAGCGGTGGGGTCCCTCAACGGGTTGGCTCCGCTTGACCGAGTGGAGCTACACCGGTGTAATCACAGCGGTGTCATTCTCCGCTGAAATGATTGCTCGGCGGCGGGTTCGCCGGGCGGTCCACCGCAGAGCGGTCGGCCGCCGGCGGTGAATCCCGGCGAATCGTCCGGTTCGGTTTTCCACCTCGTGGATTTTCCGCCTGCCGGATTTCGAGCGGAGGCCGGGGAAAGGGAGCCCCGGCAGGTGGCCATGGTCGAACGGGCGGGTCCGGTGAGAGGGCCGGTGCGCTGCCCGGGCGGCGACGCGGGGCGCGGTGCGCCTCACGTCCGGAGTGCATCCCGAACGGTCCTGGGGAGGGCCGCAGGGAACGGGAGCGATCGGGGGAGGACCAATGTGGGAGACAGGTCAAGCCCACCTGATGGAACAGGGCCGCTTGATGGAACAGAGTCATCCGCTGCTTCAGGGGAACCTGGTGCAATGGGGGGATCGGCAGGAATCCGAGACCACGGATGCCGATGTGCTCGCTCAGCTCTTCGAACTGGGTGAGCCGGAACAGGAGTGGCAGGAGCGCGCATTGTGCGCGCAAACCGATCCGGAGGCCTTCTTCCCGGAGAAGGGCGGCTCCACTCGCGAGGCCAAACGCATCTGCGCGGGCTGCGAGGTCCGATCCGAATGCCTGGAGTACGCGCTGGAGCACGACGAGCGCTTCGGCATCTGGGGCGGGCTGTCCGAGCGGGAGCGCCGCCGCCTCAAACGACGCGCGGTGTGAAGCCGGGCCCGCGCCCGCAGGTCCGGAGGGGCCGGCGGCGCGCCGGGCCCGGCTCCGCACCGGAGGCATCCGTCCCGGACCGGCCCGCGCTGATCACCTGAGACACCTGCGCGGACGCCCGTCCCGGTTCGGAGACAGGCTCTGAGGTTTCCGGCTCCCGTCCACTACCGTCGTGCGGTGATCGCACCACGGCAGGGGAGGACACTGTGGCCGGGACCGCGCCGCGCCTGAACACCGCGCCCGCACTGGCGGTGCTGGTGTGCCACGACGGCGACCGCCGGTTGCCGGAGGTGCTGGCCGCGCTGCGCGAGCTCACCGTCCGGCCGCGGCACCTGCTCGCGGTGGACACCGGTTCCACCGACGGCACCGCGGACCTGCTGGCGGGCGCCTCCGACCTGGTGGACGGGGTGCTCGACCTGCCGCCGGAGACCGGGTTCGGCGCCGCGGTCGCGGCGGCCACCGAGCACGCCGTCGCCCGCTGGGGCGATCCGGGCCGCTGGTTGTGGCTGCTGCACGACGACTCCGCGCCCGAGCCGGACTGCCTGCGCCGGTTGCTGGACGTCGCCGAGCTCGATTCGGCCGCGGCCGTGCTGGGGCCGCTCGGCCTGGACTGGGACGATCCGCGGCTCGTGGTGGACGCCGGGTTGTCCACCGACGCCTCCGGGCACCGGCAGACCGGCATCGGGGCCGCCGAGGTCGATCCGGAGCTCGCCTGGGCGGAGGCCGATGCGGGCGGGGATGCCGCCGCGGACCCGGGTCGGGACGGTGCGGGACGGGACGATCCGGAACGGTCCACGCCCGAGCGTGCCGAGAACGAGCGTGCCGAGAACGAGCGTGCCGGGGCCGAACGGGCCGGGGCCGAGACCGGGACCGAACCGGCCGGGACCGAACGCTCGGCGACCGAGCACCTCGCGACCGAGCGAGCCCGGACCGAGGAACCCCGGACCGAGGAACCCGCGACCGAGCGAGCCACGACCGAACGATCCGGGATCGAACCCGCGGAGGCAGGGGCTGCGGAGGAGGCGGCCGAAGCGACCGGGACCGGAACGACCGGAGCGCAGCGCGGGACGGGCTCGACCGGGACCGAACCCGCCGCCGCGGAAGCCGGGGACGAACCCGCCGCGGCCGCGAGCACCGCACCCCGGGCCGCCGGGTCCACATCGGACGACCGGCGCTCGGCCCCCACCGACGTCCGCGTCGTCTCCGAAGTCCTGGCCGTCTCCACCGCCGGCGCCCTGGTCCGCCGAGGGGTCTTCGAGCGGCTCGGCGGCTTCGACCCGGCCCTGCCGCTGGGCTTCGACGACATCGACTTCGGCTGGCGCACCAACTCCGACGGGCACCTGGTGCTGTGCGTGCCGAGCGCCCGGATGCGCCACGCGGGCGCGCTGCGCACCGGCGACCGGGCACCCGACGCGACCGGGCGCGGGTTGCGGGCCGCCGAGCGCGTCGGCGGGGTGCGCACCTTCCTGGCCAACGCGCCGCTCCGGTCGTTCCTGCTCGGCGTGCCGCGGCTCGCGCTGCTGGTGCTGCTGCGCGCCGCCGGGTTCGGGCTGCTGTGGCGGCGGCGGGACGCGGCCGCCGAACTCGCCGCGTTCACCGCGCTGGTCACCGGCCGGATGGGGCTGCGCGCGGCGCGCGCCGAGCGGCGCGCCACCACCGCGGAACCGTCCGGGGTGCGCGGCCTGCTCACCAGCCGGGTGACGCGGTTGCGCAACGGGTTCCGGGCCGCGTTCGCCGGGCTGGTGCGGGAGCGGGTGCGCCGCGAGGTGGTGCTCGGCCGCACCCCCGCCGCGCTCGGGCCCGCGCGGGTGACACCGGTGGCCGCCGCGCCGCGTTCCGTCGGCCCCGCCGCGCTCCCCGCCGGGGCGCTCGGCACCCGCAGGCGCAGCGTCGGCGGCCTGCGCCGTCCCACCGGACCCGTGGTGGTGCCGGTGGCGGCCGCGCCCGCGGAGGAGGAGCAGCGGCGGCCCTCCCCGGTGCCGCGCGACGCGAACTCCGCACCGGAACCGGATCGCAGGCTGCTGCTGGTGCAGGTGGACCGGCGCCGGGTGCTGCGGGAACTGGTGCTGGCGCCGCCGGTGGTGCTCGCGGTGGTGCTCACCGCGATCGCGCTGGTCACGCACGGCCTGGTCGCCGAGCACGCCCGGTTCGGCGCCGAGCTGCAGGGCGGTCGGCTGTTCGCGGCCGTCGACCTCGGTTCGACCTGGCGGGAGTACCTGGCTTCCTGGCACCCGGTCAACGGTGGCACCGGCTCGCCCGCACCGGCCTCGCTGCTGGTGCTGGCGCTGCTGGGCACGGTGCTGGCGCCGCTCGGCGGGCCGCAGGCGGTGGTGGCGCTGCTGCTGCTGTTCGGCGTGCCGCTGGCCGGGCTCACCGCGTACGCCGCGACCCGCACGCTGCCGATGCGCGGGAGGCACCGGGCGCTGGCCGCGGGCGCCTACGCGCTGCTGCCGCTGGCCACGTCCGCCGCCGGGCAGGGCCGGCTCGACGTGGTGGTCGCGCACGTCCTGGTCCCGCCGCTGCTGGCGGGCATCGCCTCCGTGATCGGGCTGACCAGGCTGGCGATGCTCGCCCAGTCCCGGCACTGGCTGGGCACGGCCTGCGCGACGGCGCTCGGCCTGGCCGTGCTGGGCGCGTTCGCCCCGCTGGTGCTGGCGCTGCTGGTGGTGCTGGCGCTGCTCGGGTTCGTGGCGGTGCCCGGCGAGGCGCGTCGCGGGGGGCACCGGATGGCCGGGCTGGCCGCGCTGGTGCTGCTGCCGATCGTCTGCCTGCTGCCGTGGCCGGTCGTGCTGGTGCGGCACCCGGAGCTGCTGCTGCACGGGCTCGGCGCGCGGGTCACCGAGCTGCCCGCCGGGTGGTGGCCGCTGCTGCTGAGCGCCGACGGGGATCCGGCGACCTGGGCCGGCGGGCTGCTTGTGCTGGTGGCGCTGCTGGCCGCGGTGCTCGCCCCGCGCCCGGCGATGATCCCGGGCGCGGTGACCGCGGTCGCCGGGTGGGCGGTGGCCTTCGCCGTGGACCGGATCGCGATGACCCCGGTGGCGGGCGGACCGGCCAGCACCGGCGGAACCGGAGCTCCGCTGGTGGTGGCCGCGGCCGGGTTGCTGTGGACGGCGCTGTCCGCGGGACCGCTGCCGGTGCGGGTGCCGAGCAGGGTCCTCGCGGCCGCGTTGACCGGGACGCTGCTGCTCGCCGGGGTGAGCGCGGTGCTCGCCGGGCGCGGGCCGCTGCGGCTGGCACCGACCGGCGGGATCCCGGCGCTGGCCGCCGCGCTCGCCGGGCCCGGCGGCATGCTGCTCGTCGAGCGCGGCCCGGCCCCGGCCCGGCTGGTCGAGGGCCGCGCGCCGCACTTCGGCGATGACGACCTGGTACCGGTGCCGGAAGCGGTGCGCTGGCTGCGGGAGGTCGAGGCGGACCTGCTCTCCGGCGACCCGCAGCGGGTGCGGACCGCGCTGGCCACCGCAGCGGCCCGCGGCACCGGTCACGTGGCGGTGCCGGACGCGGCGACCGCCGACCGGCTGCGGGCGGCGGCCGGTGACCTGGTGACCGATCACGGCGAGCTCGGCGACGGCACCCCGGTGCTGCGGGTGCTGCTGCCGTCCGGCCCGGTGCAGCTGCTCGGCCCCGACCTGGCTCGGCAGTCGCGGCTGGCGGGTACGCCGTCCCCGCAGGCCCGGCCGCTGGGCGTGCCCGCGACGCTGCCGGAGGTCGCGGTGCGCGTCTCGGACGGCGGGGTGGGCCGGGTGCTGCTGCTCGCCGCCGAGCACGAACCCGGCTGGCACGCGGTGATCGACGGACGGGAGGCGCCGCTGGCCGAGGGCTGGGGACACCAGGTCGCGGTGCCGGTGCCGGAATCGGCGAGCGAGGTCCGGGTCGGCTACGGCGACTCGTCCCGCACCGCGCTGCTCGTGGTGCAGGCCGCGGCCATCCTGTTCACCGCCATCGGCGCGCTGCCGTCCCGCCGCCGCTCCGACGAGTCCTGAACCGCCGGGCGGGGCCGGTCAGCAGGGCCTCACTGGCCTTCGATGACGTCCGGGTCGAGGCCGAGGTAGGTGGCGACCTGCTCGATGAGCACGTCGTGCAGCAGGTCGGCCATGTCCTGGCCGTCGCGGGCGCGGGCCTCCAGCGGCCTGCGGTAGAGCACGATGCGTGCGCGGGTCGGCAACCCGCGGCGGTCCACCCCGGCGGGGACGAGCCGCGCCAGCGGCACGTTCGCGTCCACCACCACGTCGTCGTCCCAGACGACCTTCTCGGGGGCGGTGACCTGGACCTCGGGCACCTCGTCGACGGCCACGTCGAGCTCGGTCAGCTCGGCGTGCCAGCGCTGCTCGATCGGCTCCAGGGCTTCCAGCACGATCGCGTCGAACCGCTGCGAACGGCTGCGCGCGACCGGGACCGACGACGGGTACAGGGGGCCGCGCAGGCCGCGCCCTCGACGATCCCGCCGGGCTAGCGTCCGGCGCCGATATCCACGTGCGGTCACCACGGGCTGAGGGTACGCCCTCAGGACCGCCGCGGGGATGCCCGTTCGGGTCGCCTCTCGGCACCGGAGGTGAGCACGCGACGTCACCGGACTGCCCGACACCCGTTCAGCGCAGCGCGAACAAGGTCCGCCACCTGCGCGAACCCGCCGGTGAGCGGCGTGCGCGCCGGAAGATCGGGATCGGGGCGCGAGGACGTTTCCGCGTGCCTCCGGCGCGGGCTGGACGGGGGGCGCTATCGTGCCAGTCGTGCGGAGCGTGAGGCGGTGCTCGCGGACCGGGTGTACCAACCCGGCCGTTGCGACGCTTACGTATGCCTATGCGGACTCGACCGCGGTGGTCGGACCGCTCGCCACGTATGCGGAGCCCCACAGCTACGACCTGTGCGAGGAGCACGCGTTGCGGCTGACGGTGCCGAAGGGCTGGGAGGTCGTCCGGTACGAGGGCGAGTTCTCGCTGCCGGAAGGTTCCGCGGACGACCTGACCGCGCTGGCCGAGGCGGTCCGCGAAGCGGGGCGCTCGGACCGGCCGGTGGATCCGCCGGACTTCTCCGTGGGCGGCGGCAGGCGAGGTCACCTGCGGGCGCTGCCCGACCCCCGCGACGATTAGGGGATCCCGAACGTGACGTGCCGCTCGTGGCCGTCGGGAGCTCTCCGCAAGATCACCGATCGCCGGTAGGCTCGGACCGCAGCGAGGTTGGCCGGACTACGTAGGGATGTGCAGCGTGCGGGACCTGTCGGAGATCGTCAAGGCGTACGACATCCGCGGGGTGGTGGATGAGCAGCTCGACGCCGACGTCGTTCGGGAGATCGGTGCCGCGTTCACCAGGCTCGTCGGCGGTCCGGCCGTCGTCGTCGGGCACGACATGCGGGACTCCTCGCCGGGGTTGGCCGCCGCGTTCGCCGAGGGCGTCACCGGGCAGGGCGTCGACGTGATCTCCATCGGCTTGGCCAGCACCGACATGCTCTACTTCGCCTCCGGCACGCTGGAGCTGCCGGGCGCCATGTTCACCGCCAGCCACAACCCGGCCCGCTACAACGGCATCAAGCTGTGCCGGGCGGGCGCCGCACCGGTCGGCCAGGACAGCGGGCTGTCGGAGATCCAGGAGCTCGTCTCGCACGGCGTTCCCGAGTTCCTGGGCGCGAAGGGCAGCGCCTCCGAGCGGGACATGCTCGCCGAGTACGCGGAGTTCCTGCGCGGCCTGGTGGACCTGAGCGGGATCCGGCCGCTGAAGGTCGTCGTCGACGCCGGGAACGGCATGGCCGGGCACACGGTGCCGAAGGTGTTCGACGGCCTGCCCGTCGAGGTGGTGCCGATGTACTTCGAGCTGGACGGCGACTTCCCGAACCACGAGGCGAACCCGCTGGACCCGGCGAACCTGGTGGACCTGCAGGCGAAGGTGCGCGAGGTCGGCGCCGACGCCGGGCTGGCCTTCGACGGCGACGCGGACCGCTGCTTCGTGGTGGACGAGAACGCCGACCCGGTGGCGCCGAGCGCGATCACCGCGCTGGTCGCGGTGCGCGAGCTGGCGAAGGAACCGGGCGCGACCGTCATCCACAACCTGATCACCTCGCACGCGGTGCCGGAGATCGTCGCCGAGCGGGGCGGCAAGCCGGTGCGCACCCGCGTGGGGCACTCGTTCATCAAGCAGACCATGGCCGAGACCGGCGCCATCTTCGGCGGCGAGCACTCGGCGCACTACTACTTCCGGGACTTCTGGAAGGCCGACTCCGGCATGCTGGCCGCGCTGCACGTGCTGGCCGCGCTGGGCGGTCAGGACGGCGCGCTGTCCGGGCTGATGGCCGAGTACTCCCGCTACGCCGCCTCCGGCGAGATCAACTCGACGGTGGACGACCAGGCCGGGCGGATGCGCGCCGTGGCCGAAACCTACCGGGAACGTTCCGGTGCTCGAATCGACGAGCTCGACGGGCTTACCGTGGAGCTGGCGGACGGCTCCTGGTTCAACATCCGGCCTTCGAACACCGAGCCGCTGCTGCGGTTGAACGTGGAGGCGCCGGACGCCGCCGCGGTCGCCGCGCTGCGCGACGAGGTGCTCGCCGTGGTGCGGGGCTGACCGAGTGATACCGCCCGCTGGGCGTGGACCGGGTGTGGACTCAGGAGGGAACGTGGCCGTGGCCCTGGAACCGACATTGCTGGAGATCCTCGCCTGCCCGGCACCGGACCACGGCGCGCTGCGCGCCGAGGGCGGCACCGCGCAGGACGAGTACTTGACGTGCACTTCGTGCGGCCGCGGCTACCCGGTGCGGGACGGCATCCCGGTGCTGCTGGTCGACGAGGCCGTCGGCGGCCCCGAGGATCCTGGCTCGACCGGGGAGAGGTGACCTCCGGTGCTCGACGACAGCCTCTTCGACGATCCCGACCGGCTCACCGAGGCCGACTCGCGCGGGCTGTTGCGATCCGCGGCGCTCGCGGGTGCGCAGGTGCGGGCGGCTGCGGAGACCGTGCAGGAGATCGGTTTCGACGACCTCGCCGACGGCAGGCCGCGCTCGCTGGTGCTGATCTCCCGGCCCGGCCTCGGCCCGTCCGCGTGCGGGGTGCTGGCCGCGCTGGCCGGCCCGTCCTGCCCGGTACCGGTGATCGTGGCCGAGTCGGTCCCGGTGTGGGTGGGACCGCTGGACGTGGTGTTCGCGCACACCCCGGACCCGGGTGATCCGACGCTGGCCGAAGGGGTGGCGACCGCGACCCGGCGGGGCGCCTCGGTGGTGCTGGCCGCCCCGCCCGACGGACCGGTGGCCGCGTCCGGCGCGGGCCGGGCGAAGGTGGTGCCGCCGCGGATCCCGGTGCCGGACGAGCTGACGTTCGCGCACGTGTTCACCGTGGGCCTCAGCGTGTTCGTCGCGCTCGGCCTGCTGCGCTGCGACACCGATCAGCTGGCCGACGAGCTGGACCGGGAGGCGGAACGCGCCCACCCCGGGCAGGAACCGCTGATGAACCCGGCGAAGTCGCTGGCGCTGCGGCTCGCCGACCACGAGGCGCTGCTGTGGGGCGTGGACCTGACCGCCACCGCCGTCGCCGGGCACGGCTCCTACGCGTTGGGCGTGCACGCGGGCCTCGCCTGCGACGTGGCGAGCCACGCGCAGGCCACCACCCGGCACGCGCTGTACCGCTCGGTGCGCGACACCGGCTCGGACCTGTTCGCCGACCCGGACGAGGACGGCGGCGCGACTCCCCGGGTCTTCCTGATCAGCACCCGGCACGACGAGCGCTCGGAGGCGGACGAACGCGCCGCGACCCGATCGCTGCCGGGCGCGGACCTGGTCGCCCCCGGCGAGTCGGCGCGGGCCGACGCGGTGCTGCGGGCCGCGGTGCTCGCGTTGCGGTTCGATCTCGCCGCGGTCTACCTGGGCCTCGCGGCGGGCACGCTCGGAGGTCCGGGCAGGCAGGCACTGGCCGTGCACTGACCGGACGGGGCGAACCCTGGGTGATTGCCGGGGACGTCCCTGGTGCACTGGTGGCGGAGAGGCGATGTCCTGGTTCCAGGGTCGGCGCCCTACGGTGCTGGTCCGAGGATGCGTGCGCGCCTGACCAGCGGTGAAGAGAGCGAGAAGGACTGTGGAGTTACTGCGGAACGCGGTGCGCCCCTACGCGTGGGGCTCGCGTACCGCCATCGCCGATCTGCTCGGCCGGCCCGTTCCCACTCCGCACCCCGAGGCAGAACTGTGGATGGGCGCGCACCCGGGCGACCCGTCGAAGCTGGTGCGCCCGGACGGCAGCGAGGAATCGCTGCTGGACCTGCTCGACGCGGACCCGGCGCACCACCTCGGCGAGGTGTGCACCGACCGGTGGGGCAGCAGGCTGCCGTTCCTGCTCAAGGTGCTCGCCGCGAACGAGCCGCTGAGCCTGCAGGCGCACCCGTCCGCGGAACAGGCCGCGGAAGGCTTCGAGCGGGAGGAACGCGCGGGCATCCCGCGCAACGCGCCGAACCGGAACTACCCGGATCCCACGGCGAAGCCGGAGCTGGTCTGCGCGCTCACCGAGTTCCACGCGCTCGCCGGTTTCCGGGAGGCGCACCGCACGGTGCGGTTGCTGGGCGAGCTGGACGTGCCGACGCTGCGCCCGCACACCGCGCTGCTGGCGGCGCAGCCGGACGCCGACGGGCTGCGCGCGCTGTTCACCACGTGGATCACGCTGCCCGAGCACTACCTGCGGGGGCTGCTGCCGGAACTGCTCGACGCCTGCGTGCGGCACGTGCGCGAGCACGGCGAGTTCGCGCTGGAGTGCCGCACGGTGCTGGAGCTGGGGGAGGCGTACCCGAACGACGCGGGCGTGCTGGCGAGCCTGCTGCTGAACCGGCTGGTGCTGCAGCCGGGCGAGGCGATCTACCTGCCCGCCGGCAACCTGCACGCCTACCTGCAGGGCACCGGAGTGGAGATCCTGGCGAACTCGGACAACATCCTGCGCTGCGGGCTCACCCCGAAGCACGTGGACGTGCCGGAGCTGCTGCGGGTGCTGGACTTCACCTGCGGGGACATGCGGGTGCACAAGGGCGAGTCGCTGGACGGGAACCTCACCGTCTACCAGACGCCCGCCGAGGAGTTCCGGCTGTCCAGGGTGGACTGGTCCCCGGCGAACTCGACCGCGGTGCGGCTGGACTCGGACGGTCCGCAGATCCTGCTGTGCACGAAGGGCGCGTTGCGGCTGACCGCGCAGCGCCCCGGCGCGGAACCGGCCGAGCTGGAGCTGGGGAAGGGCCAGTCGGTGTGGCTGGCGGCCTCGGACCCGGCGGTGCTGGCGAGCCCGGTGTGCCCGGACGGGACGGCGCAGGTGTTCCGCGCGGCCGCGGGCACCTAGCGGGCGCGAATCCGCTCATACCTGCTCTGTCCGGGTGATCGTGGCGGTAGATTCCCCGCGGAACGCAAGGAACCGAACTCGGGAGCGATACGTGTCAGCAGGTGGCGGAACCAAAGCGATCCTGGCGGCGCTGGCCGCGAACGCGGGCATCGCCGTGGCCAAGTTCGGCGGATTCCTGTTCACCGGGTCCTCCTCGATGCTGGCGGAGTCGGTGCACTCGGTGGCCGACACCTCGAACCAGGGCCTGCTGCTGCTCGGGCAGAAGACCTCGGTGCGCAGGCCCACCGCGGAGCACCCGTTCGGCTACGGGCGGGACCGCTACTTCTACTCGTTCGTCGTGGCGCTGCTGCTGTTCAGCCTCGGTTCGGTGTTCGCGCTGTACGAGGGCGTGCACAAGATCCAGCACCCGGAGCCGTTGACCTCGCCGCTCGTGGCGGTGGTGATCCTGCTGGTGGCGATCGCGCTGGAGTCCTACAGCTTCACCACCGCGATCAAGGAGTCCCGCGCCATCAAGGGCGAGCTGAGCTGGTGGCAGTTCATCCGGCAGGCCAAGACCCCGGAGCTGCCGGTGGTGCTGCTGGAGGACGCGGGCGCGCTGCTCGGCCTGGCGTTCGCGCTCGGCGGCGTGGGGCTGGCGGTGCTGACCGGGAACCCGGTGTTCGACGGCGTCGGCACGGTCTGCATCGGCCTGCTGCTCGGCGTGATCGCGGTGATCCTGATCGTCGAGACGAAGAGCCTGCTGATCGGGGAGGGCGCGAGCCGGTCGGTGCTGGACGAGGTCGTCGGCGAGCTGCGCGGTGGCCGGGTGCGGCGCGTCATCCACATCCGCACCCAGTACCTCGGCCCGGACGAGCTGCTCGTCGCCGCGAAGATCGCCCTGGTGCCGTCGCTGGACGTGGCGGAGGTCGCAGCGGAGATCGACGCCGCCGAGGCGCGGGTGCGGGCGAAGGTTCCCGCGGTGCGGCTGATCTACCTCGAACCGGATCTGGACCGCGGAGCGGTCTCGGAACCGGCGGTGGATCCGGGTTCCGCGACGGACTCGGAACCGTCGATCGAGCCGCCTCGGGACTGATTCGCCGCAGATCTTTCTCCGTTCGCGGGGGCTTTCCCGATGATCTGCGGATAACCGGGAAATCGTGCCACCGGGCGCCGGTCTACCTGCAATGACACCGCTGCTGTGTGCGGACTGTGATCGCTTGGAGGCATTTGGCGGATCAACTTGTCCTCCGGGTGGACGGGGCGGTCACAGAGCATTAACGAATCGCGACCCCCACACTGTTTCCTAGCTAATCCGGTGCAACACTCCCCCGCTAGGGTGCGTTCCACCATTCGGGTTGGAAGAGGAGGGCGACAGTGCCAGGGACCGGGCTGTGGCGAACGAAGACGGTCGAGCAATCGATCAAAGACACCGATGAGCCGGACACGAAGCTCCGAAAGAACCTCGGTGCCTGGGACCTGATGGTCTTCGGCGTCTCGGTCGTCATCGGTGCGGGGATCTTCACGCTCGCCGCCTCCACAGCGGGGGACGTGACCGGCCCATCGGTATCGCTGTCCTTCGTCTTCGCGGCGATCGCCTGCGGGCTCGCCGCGGTCTGCTACGCGGAGTTCGCCTCGACCGTGCCGGTCGCGGGCAGCGCGTACACGTATTCGTACGCGACGTTCGGCGAGTTCATCGCCTGGATCATCGGCTGGGACCTGATCCTGGAGTTCGCGGTCGCCGCCGCGGCCGTCAGCAAGGGCTGGTCCAGCTACCTGCAGCAGGTGCTGCAGCTCATCGGGATCAACGGGGTCCCGACGAAGTTCGAGCTCGGGCCGCTGCAGTTCGACTGGGGCGCTTTGCTGCTGATCGCCGGGCTCACCGCGGTGCTCGCGCTGGGCACCAAGCTGTCGGCGCGGGTCAGCCTCGTGATCAGCGCCCTCAAGGTGTTCGTGGTGCTGCTGGTCGTCGTGGTCGGGCTGTCCTACATCAACCCGTCCAACTACACGCCGTTCATCCCGCCGGCCGAGTCCGGCGCGGAGGACGCCTCCAAGCTGGACCAGTCGCTGCTGTCGCTGCTGCTGGGCGGTGAGACGAGCAGCTTCGGCGTCTTCGGCCTGCTCGCCGGTGCCTCGCTGGTGTTCTTCGCGTTCATCGGCTTCGACGTCGTCGCCACCACCGCGGAGGAGACCCGCAACCCGCAGCGCGACGCGCCGCGCGGCATCTTCGGCTCGCTGGCCATCGTCACCGTGCTGTACGTGGCCGTCGCCGTCGTGGTGACCGGCATGGTCAACTTCAAGGACCTGGCCACCGTGAACGGTGAGAAGGCCACGCTGGCGACCGCCTTCCAGCTCAACGGCGTCACCTGGGCCGCCGGGGTCATCACGGTCGGCGCGCTCGCCGGCCTCACCACCGTCGTCATGGTCATGTTCCTCGGCCAGGTGCGGATCCTGTTCGCCATGTCCCGCGACGGGCTGCTGCCGCGCGGGCTGGCCAAGACCCACGAGGAGCACGGCACCCCGGTGCGGGCGACGCTGCTCGTCGGCGGCATCGTGGCGCTGGCCGCGGCGTTCTTCCCGGCGGACAAGCTGGAGGAGATGGTCAACGTCGGCACGCTGTTCGCGTTCATCCTGGTGTCCGCCGGCGTGATCATCCTGCGCCGCTCGCGGCCGGACCTGCCGCGCGGTTTCCGGGCGCCGCTGGTGCCGCTGGTCCCGATCCTGGCGATCATCGCCTGCCTGTGGCTGATGCTGAACCTGACCGCGCTGACCTGGGTGCGGTTCATCGTCTGGATGATCGCGGGCGTGGTGGTGTACTTCCTGTACAGCCGCAAGCACTCGCGGCTCGGCCAGCAGCAGCGGGAGGTCGCCGCGGGCGGCTCCGTCTGATCCGCCGTTCGCGCGCAGCGGGGCCGTTCCCCTCCGGGGGAGGGGCCCCGCTTCGTTGCGCACCCCGGCCGCGCGGAGTGCACGCTTGGCATCTACTTGCCGATGTGCGTACACTTTCCATATGGAAAATGAATCGAACGCCTCCGGACGCGACCAGCTCGGCCAGCTCGACCAGGTCGCCGACGCGCGCCGCCGCATCGCCACCCACGTCGGGTTCCCCACCGCCTACTGGGTGGTCTACGGCGTCCTGCTCGTCGTGCTGGCCGGACTGCCGATCTGGATGGACCTGCTGGGCGCGGACTACAGCGCCTACCTGTCGTGGGGATTCGCGGTGATCGCCATCGGCTCGGCCTTCTTCACCGCCGCCCGGCGCCGCCGCTCCGGCGTCTACCTGCCCAAGCGCATCGGCTCCTACCCCGGCGCCCGGCCGTTCTGGCTGGCCGCGCTCGGCATCACCGCGGTCGGCTTCGGCGCCATCGCAGTGCTGGTCAGGTACCAGCAGCAGGGGATCGCGCTGCTGGTGCTGCCCGTCGTGGCCGTCGCGGTGTTTGCGGCGCAGGTGAAGACCCGGGCGGCGATGCGGCGCGACCTCGAAGAAGGCCGGGTCCGGCCGTGACGGGTGCGCACCACGAAGGCGACGGGCGCCAACCCCTCTTCGAGACCGGGCCCAGGCTGGCGCTGTGCGCTCTGCTGCAAGGCGCCGAGTGGGTCGACTTCGCGACCGCCCGGGACATGCTGGGCGTCAGCGACTCCGTCCTGTCCAAGCACAGCCGGGCGCTCGAAGAAGCCGGCCACCTCGAAGTGCGCAAGGGCTCGGTCGGGCGCAGGCCGCGGACCTGGTTCCGGCTCACCCCGGAAGGCAGGACCGCGATCAGCAACCACCTGAACTGGCTCTCCGGCCTCCGGGCGGCTTTGGACGGGGAGTGGTGAGGTGGTCCTGCTGCGAGGGGGACGGGTGACGGAACGTCACCACCTGCCTTCGAACCCTGCCCCGCGGGTCGTGTCCCGCGTCCTGTCAGCGGCGAAGCCGCTGGGCCGCCGACCACCGAAGCAGCCCGACCACCGGCGGGTTCTCAGCGGTTCCCCCGCGAGGACGGCGAGTTCGCTGTGCATGGACGTACATGAGAAATCGATCCCGCAGCGAGGGAACCGCTGAGGTTCCGCTACCCCAGTGCTACGCAGCAGAAGTAGAGCGACAGAGCTCAGCGGTCCGCGGCTCGGAGGGCGTTGCCTCGTTCCCAGGGAGCTGCTCGGCCGCGCGGGTCGGTGAGTTCGGGGAGCGCGGAGCGGGAGGGCTTCTCCTCGTCCGCGGAGGTCTCGGCAGCCCCGGTCTCGCCGGTGCCTGCCACCTCGTCCGGTTCCCAGCCCAGCAGGTCCGACACGGAAGCCGACTCGTCCTCGCCGAGCTCGGCGTCGGCGCCGTCGGCGGTGCGCTCCGGCCCGGTGCGCTTTGGCTCGGGGCGCCGCGGCTCGGCGAGCGCGCCCAGCGGATCCGCGGTCTGCTGCGCCACCGCGGTCGGCGTGCGCAGCGGCAACGTGGCACCCCGCACCGGGATCTCCAAACCGGCCGCCATCGCGACCGCGCGGTCCCACTCCGGGTCCCCGCTGTAGTCCGTGTGCCCCAGCACGCCCGGCACCCAGCGGCGGAACGAGAACGGCCCGCGCTGCGGATCCGGCAGCCAGTGGTCCCCGCCGAGCACCAGCGCACCCGTCGGCCCCCGCGTCGCAGGCGGCAGCGGACCCTGCGTCCCGTCCGGCCGCAACCCGACGCCGATCAGCATCCCGTCGAAGACCTGCCGGTTCCAGGTGGTCACCGCGCCGCCCAGCGGATCGGTGCCCCGGCACAGCGACCGCCAGCGCCCGTTCAACGATCCGGCCAGATCCCGCAGCGACCCGTGCGGCACCACCCCCGGGAACGCCCGCGGATAGGCCCACTGCAGCTGGGAACCCGCGGTGACCAGCCCGACCCGTTCCCGGTCGGCCTCCGGCAGCGTCTCCAGCAGCCGCGCGGTCGCCACCGCCGCCAGCAGGCTGCCCTGGCTGTGGCCGACGAGCACCACCCGGGTGTCCGGCTCGGCGAGGTGCTCGGCCGCGCGCGCCGCCAGCTCCGGCACCACCTTCAGCGCGTAGCACGGCGGCACCACCGGGTGCGCCTCGCGCGGCCAGAACAAGGTGAGGTCGCACAGGATTCCCAGGTACCGCCCCGCGGTCCGCTCCTTCGCCGCCAGCTGCACCATCCGCAGCAGCCCCGCCGCGAGCAGACCCAGCGCCAGCACGCCCAGCGCCCGCAGCCAGTCCGCCCACTCGGTGCGCGGGAAACCCCACGCCCGCAGGGCCACCGCCAGCAGCGTGCTCGCGGTCAGCACCGCGGCGACCAGCAGCAGCACGTGGTGCGAGTAGCGGCGCTGCACGTCCGCGGTCCGCCACGAACCCGCCGCGTTGCGCTGGTCCTGCTGCCTGCCCGCGTGCAGCAGCGCCACCTGCTCGGGCACGTCCTCGACCCCGCTCGGCAACCAGCGGCGGACCAGCATCCAGCACCCCAGCGCCAGGCCGCCGACCAGCAGCAGCACCGCCGCGCTGCCCCAGAACAGCGCCACGTCGTCGTAGGCGTCCGGCAACCGCAGCCGCTCCGGACCGCCCAGCGCCTGCCGGAGGCTCAGCGCGAGACCCGCGCCGAAACCGGCGCCCAGCATGCACGCCAGCATCAGCACCGGCGCCGCCATCCAGCCGCCCGCCCACGGGCGCAGCTCCCGCGGCACCGAAGCCCAGCCGGGCCGGGCCAGCAGCGCCGCCGGAACCAGCAACGCCGCCACCGCCGAGCAGGTCAGCAGCAGTCCCACCGTGATCGCGTCCACGGTCGCCCCGGAACCCGGCAGCGGCGCGTTCAACGGCCCCGGCAGCACCGCCACCGCGAACAGCAGCACCGCGGCGGTCGCGACCACGACGCGGCGCGCGGTGCGGCTGAGCAGCCCGCGCACCACCGCGGCCACCGGGCCGGAACCCATCCCGCTCGGATCGTCCAGCAGCAGCGTGCCGCCCACCGACAGCACCAGCAGCAGTTCGGCGAGGATCCAGCGCGGATCGGGGTTCGGCGTCAGCGGCCCGCCCAGCGCGAGCACCGAGATCACGGCCAGCGCCCCCACCACGTGCAGCGCCCGCAGCGCAGGCGTGTCCGGGTCGGCGACGACGTTCGCGCCCGGCAGCAGCGGGGCCCGCGCCGAGTGCTTGGCGGACTCGGTGCGCCCGCCGAACGTCCGCCACGAACCGGAGACCTGCCACGACACGCTGGAGAGCCGGTGCATCAGCAGCACGACCAGCCCGAGCAGCAGCATCGCCGGTACCGCACGTACCGCCGGCACGAGGCGCAACGACTCCGGCACCTCGTCCAGGCACGGCGAACCGGGGCGCAGGCACTGCGCGGCGAGCAGGTCCAGCAGCACCACGGCCAGCTGCGCGACGAACAGCATCGTCAGCAGCAGCGCGCCCACCCGCAGCAGCGCCCGCAGCAGGCGGGACAGCAGGGCACCGACGCGGTCGCCGGACCGGGGCGGCGGCAGCATCCAGTGCGCCACGTTGCTCAGCGCGAACGGGAACATCAGCGCCCAGCTGGCCTTCGCCCAGCCGCCGGAGGTCATGCCGCCCCACACGTAGCCCTCGACGATCCGGGGCACGGTGCGATCGCCCGCGGTGAGCATCGGGCCGGGCACGGGACGGCGCAGCCGGTCGGCGGGGCGCACGATGCGCCCCACCCCGTCGCCCGCCACGTCGACCGAGGCCACGGAGTCGGTGAGCGCGTCCCCGGTGGTCCCGAGGATGCCGTGCACCCGCAGCTCGACCACGCGGGTGTCGGGCCCCGGTATCTGCACTTGTGCCTCCTGGCCATCGGGTGTTGATCACTTGCCCGTGATTGTCCACCGCAGATCGACTCGTGGCGAGCCCTCGGCCACTCGATTGTGACGGCCTTCGCCCGCGCCTGTCCCGGGTTCGCCGTTGCTCGATCGAAATGCCAGGTCAGCGGATCGAGAAGGGCTTGCGCGCGCACGCAACCGGGCACGTCCGGGTGAGGTGCAGGCGTGTCGCGGGGCAGCGGCCGCGGTGCACCCACCCCCAGCGGGTGCACGGCGGCCGCCGGATGGCGGAACCGACCCCTCCGCGATTCCTCCAGCCGCGATCAGGCCCCGCCGCTCAGGCCGTTGATGTCCCTGGCCTGCCCGATCTGCAGCACCGAGCCGTTGGTGGTGCCCGAGAAGTTGTTGTGCACGACCACCCCGCGCTGCGGCTCCGGCTCCACCGCGCGCCGCTGGTCCTGCTCCAGCCGTTCCCGGTCGACCCGCGCGGCGTCGACGCCGTCGAGCAGTTCCGGGTTCACCGAGTGCTTCGGGGTGTAGAGGTAGGCGTGGTCCTCGAAGTTCTTCACCTTGACCGCGTTCGCGGCGAACTGGGAGGCGCGCTTCTTGACGTAGCCGCCGCGGACGACGTCGGTGAACACCCGCTGGGACAGGATCGCGGCCACGTAGGTGACGTCCGCGTCGGAGGCGGTGAGGATGCGGCGCACCGGTTCCGCGTCGAGCAGCCGGTGGGTCTCGTTCATCGAGGTGGACAGCCCGCTCTCCGGCACCGGCCCGAGGTGGACGCTGGCGCGCAACCGCAGCTTGAGCGCGCGGTCCCGGGCGCGGACGACCTCGTCGTGCTCGTCGAGCACCTCGTTCAGCTCGTCCAGGAACGGGTCCACCAGGAACGGGGTGTCCATCGCGTCGACGCCGAAGTAGTAGCCGTCGCCGGTGGAACTGGCGAACACCTTCGTCTGCCACAGCCGGGAGAGCCCGCACTGCTCCAGTGCCCGCTCCAGCAGCTGCGGGACGTCCCGGCTGAGCCGCTCCTGGTGCGCGCTCGGGCTGAGGCTGAAGTCCTTGGTGTCCACGGCGAACACCGCGCGGTACGGCGGGAGCTGGCTGCTGCGCCGGGCGTTCGGACTGGGTGGCATGTCTCGTCCTTCCTGGAGCGGGAGCACCCGCGGGCCGGTGCTCGCCTGGGACCAGCATCGGGCGGGGGCGCGCGAACCGGAGTCCGATTTCGGACACCGCGGTGAGTGGTCGCGATCACATCTATCGGGATCGGTGGATCTCGTCCAGCAACGCCGCCGGATCGAGCACGTGCACCCCGCCCTGCTCGGTCCGCAGCAGGCCCAGCGCGCGGAAGTCGGCGAGGCTCGCCGCCACCGAACTCCGCGCCAGTCCCAGCAGGTCCGCCAGATCGCGTTGCGGCAGCGGCACGAAGTCGTCCTGCCCGGCGCTGGCCGTCAACCGGCACAGCAGCCACGCCACCTTCGACCGGGCCGACGAGCGGGACAGCTCCGAGATCATGCTGCCGTTCGACCGCAGCTTCATGCTCAAGTAGCCGGTCAGCTGGGTGCCCAGCCCGCGGCGGCGGACGAACGCGGTGAACTCGGGACCGCGCAGCCGCTGCCCGCGGCACTCCACCACCGCGAACGCGCTCGCCGACCGCGGTCGCTCGTCGATGGCGGCCTGCTCTCCGATGGTGTCGCCCGCGGCGCGCAGCGCCAGCAGCGACCGGCCGTGGTCCGCCCGCGCGCCGACCACCTTGCACAGCCCCGAGGTCAGCACGAACACGTGATCGCCGCCCTCGCCCTCGTTGAGCAGCGCCGCACCCGGCGCGCAGCGGAACGGCCCGCCGATGCGCAGCAGCTCGGCCCAGTCCGCGGCGGACAGGTGGTCGCGGAAGCTGCGGTAGTCCTCGTCGAGCGCCACGGTGATCGATTCTGGAGCACCGGATCCGAGGTGGACGATTTTCGCGCCAGGTCAACCCTAATGGCGGTCCGCGGCCCTCGGCTGCGTATCGTCCCCGCCGTGGGGCGGCTGATCGTGATCGAAGGACTGGACGGGGCGGGCAAGCGCACGCTCGTCGACGGGCTCACCGCCCGGCTGCGGGAACGCGGCCGCAGCGTCGCGCACGCCGCCTTCCCCCGCTACACCGCCGACGTGCACGCCGAACTCGTCGCCGAAGCGCTGCACGGCGAGCACGGCGACCTCGGCGCCTCCGTGCACGGGATGGCCGTGCTGTACGCGCTGGACCGGCGCGGCGCCGCCGACGACCTGCGCGCCGACCTCGCCGCGCACGACGTGGTGCTGCTGGACCGCTACGTCGCCTCCAACGCCGCCTACGGCGCCGCCCGGCTGGGCCAGGACGTGGACGGCGACTTCGTGCGCTGGGTGCGGGAGCTGGAGGTGGAGCGCTTCGGGTTGCCGCGCCCCGACCTGCAACTGCTGCTGCAGGTGCCCGCCGACGTCGCCGCCGGGCGCGCCGAGCACCGCGAACGCACCGAGACCCGCCGCCGCGACCGGTTCGAGTCCGACTCCTCGCTGCAGCGGCGCTGCGCCGAGCTCTACGCGCGGCTCGCCGAGACCGGCTGGTGGTCGCCGTGGCTGGTCGTCGACGGCTCCGCGCGGCCCGACCACGAGGCGCTGGCCGCTCGCGTCCTCGGCTGACCGGCCACCGAGCTCCGCGGTGCCGTCGCCCGCGGCCGACTCCCCCGTTCGGCGGTACACCGCGCTCCGCGTTCGGTGCAGGCGCGACGACCTGCGGTGACGATCGGCGGGTGCTGCACGCCCCGGGAGTGAGAAGTGCAACCATGTGGGGCATGAAGGCGCGCGTGCTCGTGGTGGACGACGATCCGGCCCTGGCCGAAATGCTGACCATCGTCCTGCGGGGCGAGGGGTTCGAGACAGCCGTGGTCAGCGACGGCACCAAGGCGATGCCCGCGCTGCGCGAACTGAAACCCGACCTGGTGCTGCTCGACCTCATGCTGCCCGGCATGAACGGCATCGACGTGTGCAAGGCGATCCGCACCGAATCCGTGGTGCCCATCGTCATGCTCACCGCGAAGAGCGACACCGTGGACGTGGTGCTCGGGCTCGAATCCGGCGCCGACGACTACGTCGTCAAGCCCTTCAAGCCGAAGGAGCTCGTCGCGCGGCTGCGCGCCCGGCTGCGCCGCACCGACGCCGAACCCGCCGAGGTCCTCGCCATCGGCGACCTCAGCATCGACGTCCCCGGCCACGAGGTCACCCGCGACGGCGTGCCCATCGCGCTCACGCCCCTGGAGTTCGACCTGCTCGTGGCGCTGGCCCGCAAACCGCGCCAGGTGTTCACCCGCGAAGTGCTGCTCGAACAGGTCTGGGGCTACCGGCACGCCGCCGACACCCGCCTGGTCAACGTCCACGTGCAACGGCTGCGGTCCAAGGTCGAGCGCGACCCGGAACGGCCCGAGGTGGTGCTGACGGTCCGCGGCGTCGGGTACAAGGCCGGCCCCCCGTGATCCGGAGACCGGCGCGTTGAGCGGATGGGCGAGCCGGGGCGGCGTGCTGCACCGGTGGGGGGCGCGCGCCCGCGTCGAGGTCCGCGAGCGCTGGCAGCGCTTCGAACGCGTGTGGCGGCGGTCCATGCAGCTGCGCGTCGTCGTCAGCACGCTCGCGCTGTCGTCCGTGGTCATCTGCGTGCTCGGGATGGTGCTGCAGACGCAGATCACCTACCAGCTGATGACCGCGAAGGAAGACGCCGCGATCTCGCAGGTCCGCTACAGCCTGCCCGTGCTGGAACGCGAGCTGACCGCGGTCGACCCGAACTCCGACGACGTCTCCCAGCAGCTCGAACAAGCGCTCAACCGGCTCACCACGCCCAACTCGGGACGTCCCAGCACCGAAGCCTCCGCGGGCGCCTTCGACCCGGTGCTCGTCGACGGCTCCGACGCCGAATCCGAGGCGCAGCCCTCCGCCGGTCCCATCGACGACGTGCCCGAGGAACTGCGCCGGTTCGTCGAGCAGGGCGAGCTCGCCAAGCAGATCACCACCGTGCAGCGCGGACCCGAGCCGGTCACGATGCTCGTCGTCGGCACCCCCGTGGACAGCTCGACCCGGTCCTTGCAGGCCTACCTGTTGTTCCCGCTGACGTCCGAGAAGGACACCCTCAACGTCGTGCAGAGCACGCTGCTCGTCGGCGGTCTCGTGCTCGTGGTGCTGCTCGGCGCCATCACCAACCTCGTCACCCGCCAAGTGGTGCGCCCCGTGCGGCAGGCCGCGGAGAACGCCGCGCGGCTCGCCGACGGCGACCTCGACCAGCGGATGCGGGTGATCGGCGAGGACGACGTGGCCCGGCTGGCCGAATCCTTCAACGAGATGGCCGACAGCCTCAAGCAGCAGATCAAGCAGCTGGAGGAGTTCGGCCAGCTGCAGCGCCGCTTCACCTCCGACGTCTCGCACGAACTGCGCACCCCGCTGACCACCGTCCGGATGGCCGCCGACGTGCTGCACGCCTCCCGCGAGCAGTTCCCGCCCGGGCTGGCCCGCTCCACCGAACTCCTCGTCGACGAGCTCGACCGGTTCGAATCGCTGCTCGCCGACCTGCTGGAGATCTCCCGGCTCGACGCGGGCGTCGCCGAACTCTCCGCGGAACCGCTCGACCTGCCCGCCATCGTGCAGCGCGCCGTCGACTCGGTGCGCGGCATCGCCGAGACCAGCGGCGTCCCGCTGCGCGTCGAAGTGCCCGCCGTCGACCTCGACCTCGTCGCGGACGCGCGCCGCGTCGAGCGGATCGTGCGCAACCTCATCGCCAACGCCATCGACCACGCCGAAGGCGGACCCGTCGAAGTGCGCTTCGGCGCCGGCCAGGACGCCGTCGCCGTCAGCATCCGCGACTACGGCGTCGGCCTGCGGCCCGGCGAAGCGGAACTCGTGTTCACCCGGTTCTGGCGCGCCGACCCGTCCCGCAACCGGCGCACCGGCGGCACCGGGCTCGGCCTGTCCATCAGCTCCGAGGACGCCCGGCTGCACGGCGGCGTGCTCGACGCGTGGGGCGAGCCGGGCTCCGGATCCTGCTTCCGGCTCACCCTGCCGCGCGAACCCGGCCGCGAGTTCGGCGAAAGCCCGCTGGCCCTGCCGTCGGGACGACGCATCGCCGCACCCGGCGCGCTGCTCGCCCGCACCGTCGACGCGCACGCCGACGGCGAACCCGACGGCGAACCTGCCGTCCGCGACACCGGCCCGGCACGGTTGTCCGAACCGGCCCCGGCCGAGCCCCCGCCGCACGCCCGGCCGGCCCGGGCACGGCTCGAACCGGGACGTTCCGACCGGGCCGGGGAACAGGTCGCCGAACGAGGTGGGGAGGACCCGAGATGATCAGCCGCCGGCTCGTCGCGCTCGCCGTGGCGGTGCTCCCGCTCGCCGCCTGCGCCTCCATCCCGGAACGCTCCGACCCGATGGCCGTGCCGCTGACCGACCACGGCGTCTCCCGCACCACCACGCCGGAACCGCCGCGCGCCACCGATCCCGTCGACATCGTGCGCAGCTTCGTCGACTCCGGCTCCACCCGGGAGACCGGCTACGCGTTCGCCCGCACCCACCTCATCCCCGAAGCCGAGCGGCGCTGGGAACCGGCGAGCTCGGTGCTCATCGTCGACAACATCGACACCATTCCGGTGCCCCCCGCCCCGGGCCAGCCCGACGGGGAACGCCTCGTCAGCCTGCAAGCGGACCGGGTCGGGCGGCTGCGCGCCGATTCCTCCTTCGTGCCCGAGACCGGGCCGTACGAAGTGCGCGTCCCCGTGCAGCGGGGCCGGGACGGCCGGTGGCTGATCGCCGTGCCGCCGTCCGACATGGTCATCAGCCGCACCTCGTTCGAGAACGACTTCATGCCGGTGCCGATCTACTTCGCCGACCACGACGGCGCCGGCGTCGTCCCCGACCTGCGGTGGATCGGATCGCAACCCGACAGCACGCTGCCGCGGCGCGTCGTCGAGCTGCTCATCGGCGGCCCGTCCGAGGGCTTCGAGAAGGCGATGGGCAGCAAGCTGCCGCCGAACGCGAGCCTCAAGACCAACGCCACCGAAGCCGACGACGGTGCGCTCGTGGTCAACCTCGGCGAACTCGGCGAACCCGACCTCGAAGCCCGCCGGATGATCGCCGCCCAGGTGGTGCTGTCGCTGCAGAGCGTCAGCAAGGCGCGCGTCCGGCTCCAGGAGGACGGGGTCGAGCTGCTGCCCGGCGAGCGGGACCTGCAACCCGCCGACGTCGCCTCCTACGAGAGCGACAACGCGTTGCGCCCCGGCACGCCCGGCCTCGTCGTGATCGGTGAACGGCTGCACGCGCTCGACGAGGACACCCGGCCCGTGCCCGGCCCCGCGGGGTCCGGCGCGCTGGAAGTACTGCAAGGCGCGCAATCCATCGACGGCACCCGGCTCGCGGCGGCCACCCGCAACCCGTCCGGCCAGGTCGACCTGCGGATCGGCGCGTACGGCTCCGCCGACCTGCCCGCGGTCCCGCTCACCGGCAGCTTCATGTCCCGCCCCACCTGGCGCGACGAAAACGAGGTGTGGACCGTGGTCAACGGGCGCGGGGTGTTCCGCGCGATCGAGGAGAACGGCAGCTGGACCGTCCGGCCGGTCGACGTCGCCGAGTTCGCAGGCGGACGGGAGATCAAGGAACTGCGGCTCTCGCACGACGGGACCCGGGCCGTCGGCGTCGTCGACGGGACCATCGTCGTCGCCGGGGTCGTCGACGAGGACGGCCGCGTCGCGCTGCGGCACCCCGTGGTGCTCGGCGCCGACCGCGGCTTCGACGTCACCCACGTCGACTGGCTCACCGACCGGTCGCTCGTCGCCACCACCGACGGGTCCTCCCCGGTCATGGAGGTGTCCGTCGACGGGTTCAAGTGGACCGGGTACGCCTCCGCGAACCTCACCCAGCCGATCAACGCCGTCACCGTCGGGCCCGGCAAGCGGGTCGTCGTCGCCGACCAGAGCTGGCTGTGGGAGGCGGGGGAGCCGAAGGCGGTGTGGAGCGTGCTGCCCGGCCAGATCGGCGGGAACTCGATCCCGTTCTTCCCCGGCTGATCTTGGCCCTGCCGCGTCGACGGGCGGGTGGCGGAGCCTCGGCGGGTTCCCCGCCGCGGGAACGGTCGTCACCGGTGGCTGCGCCGCAGGAGGCGACGCCGTCCCCGCGAGGACACCGCTGGACCCGCGGGGGTCCTGCTGCTCCGGTGGCCGGCTGTGGGATCGACCGCCCCGGTTCGGCGGTGCCGCCGACTCGCTCCGGTGTGTCGGATGGGGAGATCGCGCAGGATCGGGGCGTGCGTGGATCGGGTGAGCAGTGGGGGAGAGCGGGCGGGGCCGTCGCGGTCGCGATCGGCGGACTGGTGGACCTGGTGCTGCCGCTGCGGTGCGCGGGGTGCGCGCGGCCCGGCACCGGGTGGTGCACCGGCTGCGGGCGGGAACTCGGCGGGCTGCGCAAGGTGGTCCGCGAGCTGCCCGCGCCGCCCGGCGCTCGTGCCCCGATGCCGCCGGTGTTCGCGCTCGGCCGGTACCGCGGCGCCGCGCGGCGCGCCATCATCGCCTACAAGGTCGCCGGCCGCCGCGACCTGGCCGAACCCTTCGGTCGCGCGCTCGCCGACGGGCTCGGCGGAATCACCGGGTGGGCACCGGAGCTCGTGCCCGCCGCCCGGGCGGCGCATGCGTCCGCCGGGCCGTCCGGTCCGGACCGAGCGGTCGAGGCCCCGCGCTGGAACCTGGTGCCCGCCCCGTCGCGCCCGATCACCTCGCGCCGCCGGGGCGGCGCGCACATGAGCCGGGTGGCGCGCCGGGCCGCCGCCGCGCTCGCCGACCGCGGCACGGACGCGACCGTCGCCGACTGCCTGACCACCGGACCGGGCGCCCGTGACTCGGCGGGCCGCACCGCGCAGCAGCGGCTGCACGATCTGGCGGGCCGCTCGGCGGTGCTGCCGGACCGCGCGCCCCCGCCGGGAGAACCGGTGCTGCTGGTCGACGACGTGCTCACCACCGGCGCCACGGTCGCGAGCTCGGTGGGTGCGCTGGCGGTCCACGGCGTGCCGGTCACCGCCGTCCTGGTGCTGACCGCGACCGGCGGTTGACCCGTTCGTGCGGACCGGCATCCGGGTGGAACTCCGCCCGGCCCTTCGTTCGTTCAGTGGGTATGAGCAGTCGACAGGATCCGGCGCCGGGCGCCGCGCCCGGCGGGGACCGGGCATCGCGCCCGTTGCGGCACGTAGCCGCAAGTCGATCTAGCTTCCCCCGAACGAGTGAGACGAGTGGGATGGGACACGCCGACGGAACGCGTTGCGCGAGCCTCGCGCGTCGCCCGCTCAGCCCCGCACATCACGCTCGGTGGCGGCTTGACGTCGCCCGTCTCGGGGGCTGTTTCCCGTTGGCGAAGTTAGCTAACGTGCCTGCATTCAGTCGTACCCGGGCTTTCGGGAAGGAGTGAGAACCCCATGTCCCTGGCGCCGGAAGCGAGCTGAGAACACCGCTGCACCGGCGCCTCCGTGCGGACACGTCCACGGGATGTACGCGAGGAACGGAGGTCGTGAATGGACATCGTCGTCAAGGGTCGCAACGTTGAGGTTCCCGAGCACTACCGGGAGCACATCGCTGAGAAGCTGACCCGGCTGGAGCGCTACGACAGGAAGACCATTCGGGCGGACGTGGAGCTGTTCCACGAACGCAACCCGCGACAGGCGAAGAGCTGCCAGCGCGTCGAGATCACCTTGAAGAGCCGCGGCCCCGCAGTGCGGGCCGAAGCGTGCGCAGGTGACTTCTACGCCGCGCTCGACTCGGCGACGAGCAAGCTGGAGAACCGGCTCCGCCGCATGCACGACCGCAGAAAGGTCCACTACGGCCGGCACAAGTCCACCTCCGTCGCCGAGGCCACCTCGGCGAACACCTCCCAGACCGTCGCGGCGGCGGGTTCCAGCGCCGTCGGATTGCTCGAAGCCCCCGCGGAGGAAGCAGTGGAAGCCGACGTCGACATCGACCTCCCCGCAGGCACCGGCGCGACCGGGACCGGCCGCGGTGTCCCCCAGCCGCGCGGCAGCTCCGACGACGGCTACGAACCGGGCCGGATCGTCCGGGAGAAGGAGCACACCGCCACACCCATGACCGTCGACCAAGCCCTCTACGAGATGGAACTGGTCGGCCACGACTTCTACCTGTTCTCCGACGCCGACACCGGCTGCGCGAGCGTGGTGTACCGGCGCCGAGGATTCGACTACGGGGTGATCCGGCTGGCAGGCTGACCCGATGATCGACCGGGCGTCCGGCGAGTCTGCGCCAGCGCCCGACCCCGCCGACCGTCCCCCGCGTACCGTGTGCGCGGGGGACGGTCGCCGTCCGGGGCCCGGTACCGACCGATCGCTCCTCGGGAATCGCCCACCGGGTGACCCGGCTCTAATACGATGACCACAAGGCGTCCTTGACGGGCGCATCACGATCAGCTAGTGAGGTCGACCGGATGGTCCTGTCCCGACTGCTCCGCGCCGGCGAGGGCAAGACGCTCAAGCGCCTCCGCGCCATCGCGAAGCACATCAACGAGCTCGAAGACGAAGTGCTCGCGCTCTCCGACGCAGAACTGCGGGCCAAGACCGACGAGTTCAAGCGCCGCTACAACGACGGCGAGACCCTGGACGAACTGCTTCCCGAGGCGTTCACGGTGGCACGCGAAGGTGCGCACCGCACTCTCGGCCAGCGGCACTACGACGTCCAGCTCATGGGTGGCGCGGCCCTGCACCTCGGCCAGATCGCCGAGATGCGCACCGGTGAGGGCAAGACCCTGACCTGCGTCCTGCCCGCCTACCTGAACGCCATCGCGGGCAAGGGCGTCCACGTCGTCACGGTCAACGACTACCTGGCCAAGCGCGACTCCGACTGGATGGGCCGCGTGCACCGCTTCCTGGGGCTCGACGTCGGTGCGATCACCGCCGACATGACCCCGGAGCAGCGCCGTGCCGCCTACGAAGCGGACATCACCTACGGCACGAACAACGAGTTCGGCTTCGACTACCTGCGCGACAACATGGCGTGGAGCCTGTCCGACTGCGTGCAGCGCGGGCACTTCTTCTCCATCGTCGACGAGGTCGACTCGATCCTCATCGACGAGGCCCGCACGCCGCTGATCATCTCCGGCCCCGCCGACCAGTCCTCGCGCTGGTACCAGGAGTTCGCGCGGCTCGCGCCGATGCTGCACAAGGACGTCCACTACGAGGTCGACGAGCGCAAGCGCACCGTCGGCGTCACCGAGGACGGCGTCACGATCATCGAGGACCAGCTCGGGATCGAGAACCTCTACGAGGCCGCGAACACCCCGCTGGTCGGCTACCTGAACAACGCGCTCAAGGCCAAGGAGCTCTACAAGCGCGACAAGGACTACATCGTCCGCGACGGCGAAGTCACCATCGTCGACGAGTTCACCGGCCGAATCCTGCACGGTCGCCGCTACAACGAGGGCATGCACCAGGCGATCGAGGCCAAGGAAGGCGTCGAGATCAAGGCCGAGAACCAGACGCTGGCCACGATCACGCTGCAGAACTACTTCCGCCTCTACGAGAAGCTGGCCGGCATGACCGGTACGGCCCAGACGGAGGCCGCGGAGTTCCAGGGCACCTACAAGCTCGGCGTCGTCAGCATCCCGACGAACGAGCCGATGGCCCGCAAGGACCAGCCCGACCTGGTCTACAAGAGCGAGGCCGCCAAGTTCGAGGCCGTCGCCGAGGACATCGAGGAGAAGCACCGCACCGGGCAGCCGGTGCTGGTCGGCACCACCAGCGTCGAGCGCTCCGAGCACCTGGCGAAGCTGCTGACGAAGAAGGGCGTGCCGCACAGCGTGCTCAACGCCAAGCACCACGAGTCGGAGGCGGGCATCGTCGCCGAGGCGGGGCGCAAGGGCGCGGTCACGGTCGCCACCAACATGGCTGGCCGCGGTACCGACATCGTGCTCGGCGGCAACGTCGACCACATCGCCGACGCCGAGCTGCGGCGCCACGGCCTCGACCCGGTGCAGCACCGCGAGCAGTACGAGGCGGAGTGGCCGGGCGTCGTCGAGAAGGTCAAGGCCCAGGTGAAGGCGGAGGCCGAAGAGGTCCGCGCCGCGGGCGGCCTGTACGTGCTGGGCACCGAGCGGCACGAGTCGCGCCGCATCGACAACCAGCTGCGCGGTCGTTCCGGCCGCCAGGGCGACCCCGGTGAGTCCCGCTTCTACCTGTCGCTCGGTGACGAGCTGATGCGCCGGTTCAACGCGGCCATGGTCGAGACGGTGATGACCCGGCTGAAGGTGCCGGACGACGTGCCGATCGAGAACGGCATGGTCACCAAGGCCATCCGCAGCGCTCAGACCCAGGTCGAGCAGCAGAACATGGAGATCCGCAAGAACGTCCTCAAGTACGACGAGGTCATGAACCAGCAGCGCACGGTGATCTACGCCGAGCGCCGCCGGGTCCTGGAGGGCGAGGACCTGCGCGAGCAGGTCCGCCACATGATCAAGGACGTGACCGCGGCCTACGTCGGCGGCGCCACCGCCGAGGGCTACGCCGAGGACTGGGACTTCGACAAGCTCTGGACGGCGCTGAAGGCGCTGTACCCGGTCCAGCTGGACTGGGAAGAGCTGGTCGAGTCCGAGGAGGACGTCAGCAAGGAGCTGCTCCAGGAAGCCGTCCTCAACGACGCCTGGGACGCCTACGACCGCCGCGAGGCCGAGGTCGACGGCAAGGTCGGCACGGGCGCCATGCGTGAGCTGGAGCGCCGGGTGGTGCTGAGCGTGCTGGACCGCAAGTGGCGCGAGCACCTCTACGAGATGGACTACCTGAAGGAAGGCATCGGACTGCGTGCCATGGCGCAGCGCGACCCGCTGGTGGAGTACCGGCGGGAAGGCTTCGACATGTTCCACGCGATGCTGGAGGCGTTGAAGGAGGAGTCGATCAGCTTCTTGTTCAACGTGCAGGTGGAGGCGGCCGAGCCGGAGCCCGCTCCGGAGCAGCCGTCGGTGCCGGTGTCGGTGAGCCGTTCCGACGGGTCCGACTTCCCGACCGACGTGCAGCCGGCCGTCGCGCGCGAACCGCGGGGCGCCGCCGCTGCGCAGCCGACCGGCGAGGCCGCGCAGCCGCGGTCCAAGCGCGCCAGGGCGGCCGGACCGGCGATGAGCCAGCTCGGCGGTGGCACGGTCGGCGGCGACGGCACGCAGAACGCGTTCGGCGGGCAGGGCTTCGGCACTCCGCCGCAGCGTCCCCGGCTGAACTACTCCGGCCCCAGCGAGTCGGGCGAGGTGCGCACCAACACCGAGCGCGGCACCGGTGAGGACGCCAACGGCGGTACCCGGCGCGAGCGCCGTGCCGCGGCCCGGGAAGAGGCCAAGAAGAACAAGCGGAACTGACCTTCCGCCCGAAGCACCACCGCGGGGGCGCCGCCCCCCCCCCCCCCCCCCCCCCCCGGCGCCCCCCCCCCCCCCCGGCGGGGGGGGGGCCCCCGTCGTGTCGGGGCCCGGCTTTCAGACGGCGGCCAGGAAGGTGCACAGCCATCCCGCCTCACCCCGCTCCCAGCGCAGCACGACCGCGCGGGTCCGCTTCGGAGAGGAGATGACCGCGCAGCCCTCGACCAGGTCCGCGCCCACCGGACGCGCGTGCAGGGAGTGCAGCCGGGCCCGCGGCTCGTGCAGGACCTGCCGCAGCGCGTTCGATTTGAGCAGGGCGTGCACGGCGGGGGAGATCCGGGACTTGATCTGGCTGAGCGGCCGACGACCGAGCAGCACGTCCACCACCGGTTCGCCGAGCCTGGCCGCGAGCGCGCCGGAGCTGCGGTCGGCCGGTGCACCGGCCGGGTTGGCGAACAGGGTGCGCCGTGGAACGGCCGGCGCTCGTTCCGGGGCCGTGCGTTCCGGGACCGTGCGTTCTCGGGCCGGGCGGACCGGAGCCGGGATGACCGCGGAAGCGTGGACCGGGTGACCGGGAACCGCGTGCACCGGTTCTCGGCGGACCGGGTTCCCGGTGGAGCGAGCAGTGGGCGGCAGCGGTGTGGCGGGGGCGGGCATGGCACCTCCAGGGCGGTTCGCGGCGACCGGAGTCGGCCGGTCTCGTGGGGTAGAGGGCCGAGACCCCGGATCGCGGTCGTCTCCCGGCGAGATCGCCCCGAAGGTGTGAGCCGAGGCCCGAGCCGGCGCAACCCGGCGTTCATCCGCCGTGACCTGCGATTTCCCCTTAAGAGGGGGGTGGTGTTCAGGGCCCTGTGGGCGTCCTGTAGATTTCTTTCTGCCAGCACGGAACGGGCCGAAAACGAATCGGGCCGGGTGCGGCGGGGTCGCGAAACGGGCTTCCAGGTGACTGGTAGAGTGAGTGACCTGATGGATCAACTCTAAACGGCAGGCCGGTGGCGGATGTTTCGCCTGTGGGTGTGGCGGGATGCGGGAACGCGGAACTGACCCCCCCCCTGAAACGGCCGGAAATCGGGCCTGCTAGAGTTTGGAACATCGCAAGAACGAAAGACGGAATGAACTGACTCC
>NZ_JAIUJZ010000114.1:0-29651 GCF_020176775.1 Saccharopolyspora sp. 6M | reverse complement strand
ACACCGGCCACTCCCGCCGGCCGGGCGGGTCCTATTCCGGTCGGCACTACCAGTAAAGCCCCGTTTCCTTTGGTAAGGGGGGCTTTCCTTTGTTGGGGTTGTTGTTCTGGTGGGGTTGGGTTGCTCGGCCTCGGCCTCGGCCGTTGGCGGGTGGGTCGTGGTGGGGCGGTGGGGTCAGAGGCGGTTTTGGAGGCCTTCGGTGGCTGCTAGGAGGTCTTGGGCCCAGCGGGCTCCTGGCCTCCTGCCCATGCGGTCGATGGGGCCGGAGACCGAGATGGCCGCTACCACCGTGCCCTGGGAATCGCGGACGGGGGCCGAGACGCTGGCCACTCCGGACTCGCGCTCCGCGACGCTCTGCGCCCAGCCGCGGCGGCGGACCTCCAGCAGGGTGCGCTCGCCGAACACCGCCTCCGACAGGACCGCGCGCTGGGTGGCCGGATCCGCCCACGCCGCGAGGACCTTCGCGCCCGAACCCGCCACCATCGGCAACGTGCTCCCCACCGGCACCGTGTCCCGCAAGCCGCTCGGCGGCTCCGCCGAGGCGATGCACAGGCGCTGCATGCCGTCCCGGCGGTACAACTGCACGCTCTCGCCCGTGATGTCCCGCAATTTGGGCAGCACCGTCGAGGCCGCCTCCAGCAGCGGATCCACCGCGCCACCGGCCAGCTCCGCCAGCGCGGCGCCCGGCCGCCACCGGCCGTCCGAACCGCGGCGCAGCAGGCGGTGCACCTCCAGGCCCACCGCCAGCCGGTGCGCGGTCGCCCGCGGCAGGCCCGTCCGGCCGCACAACTCCGTCAAACCGCACGGCTCACCGGCCACCGCCTGCAGCACGGCCACTGCCTTGTCCAACACTCCGATACCGCTATGCTGTCCCACGTACCGATATTAACTTCTCGATATCTGAGAAGTCCACTCTTTGGGACAGTGCCCCGGAACCGGGGTGCGACCACCACATCTCGATGGGGAGGAGCGATGGGCAACACGCTCGCGGAGAAGGTCTGGGAAGGCCACATCGTGCGCCGAGGTGAAGGCCACGAACCCGACCTGCTCTACATCGACCTCCACCTCGTGCACGAAGTCACCAGCCCGCAGGCGTTCGAAGGGCTGCGGCTGGCAGGCCGCCCCGTCCGGCGGCCCGATCTCACGATCGCCACCGAGGACCACAACGTGCCCACCACCGGCATCGACCTGCCGATCGCGGACCCCGTCTCGCGCACCCAGGTGGACACCTTGCGGCGCAACTGCGAGGAGTTCGGCGTCCGCCTGCACCCGATGGGCGACGCGGAGCAGGGCATCGTGCACGTGGTGGGGCCGCAGCTGGGGCTCACCCAGCCCGGCACCACGGTGGTGTGCGGCGACAGCCACACCTCCACCCACGGCGCGTTCGGCGCGCTCGCGTTCGGCATCGGCACCTCCGAGGTGGAGCACGTCCTCGCCACCCAGACGCTGCCGCTGCGCCCGTTCAAGACGATGGCCGTCAACGTCGAAGGCACGCTGCGCCCCGGAGTCACGAGCAAGGACGTCATCCTCGCCGTCATCGCCAAGATCGGCACCGGCGGCGGGCAGGGCTACGTCCTGGAGTACCGCGGCGAAGCGATCCGGCAGCTGTCCATGGAAGCCCGCATGACGATCTGCAACATGTCGATCGAAGCGGGCGCCCGCGCCGGGATGATCGCCCCCGACGAGACGACCTTCGAATACCTCAAGGGACGCCCGCACGCGCCGGAAGGCGCCGACTGGGACGCCGCCGTCGAGTACTGGAAGACGCTGCGGACCGACGAGGGCGCCGAATTCGACGCCGAGGTCACCATCGACGCCGACGCGCTCACCCCGTTCGTCACCTGGGGCACCAACCCCGGGCAGGGCCTGCCGCTGGGGGAGCGGATCCCCGATCCCGCGGACATCGGCGACGACGCCGAGCGCTACGCCGTCGAGAAGGCGCTCGACTACATGGGCCTGGAAGGCGGCACTCCGCTGCGCGAAGTCGCCGTGGACACCGTCTTCCTCGGTTCCTGCACCAACGGCCGCATCGAGGACCTGCGGGCCGCAGCGGGCGTCCTGGACGGCCGCAAGGTCGCCCAGGACGTGCGGATGCTCGTCGTCCCCGGCTCGATGAAGGTCCGGCTGCAGGCCGAGACCGAAGGACTCGACGAGGTCTTCACCGCGGCCGGCGCCGAATGGCGTTCCGCGGGCTGCTCCATGTGCCTCGGCATGAATCCCGACCAGCTCGCTCCCGGGGAGCGCAGCGCCTCCACCTCCAACCGGAACTTCGAAGGGCGGCAGGGCAAGGGCGGGCGCACCCACCTGGTCTCCCCGCTGGTGGCGGCCGCGACCGCCGTCCGCGGCACCCTGTCCTCGCCCGAAGACCTCGACTGAGCCACCACGACCCGAAAGGAGCAACGTTCGATGGAACCGTTCACCGAGCACACCGGCGTCGGCGTTCCGCTGCGGCGGTCCAACGTGGACACTGACCAGATCATCCCCGCCGTGTACCTCAAACGGGTCGCGCGGACCGGGTTCGAGGACGCGTTGTTCGCCGGATGGCGCGGCGACGAGACCTTCGTGCTCAACAACGACGCGTACCGGAACGGCAGCGTGCTGGTCGCCGGGCCGGACTTCGGCACCGGATCGTCCCGCGAGCACGCCGTCTGGGCGCTCAAGGACTACGGCTTCCGGGTGGTCATCTCCTCCCGGTTCGCCGACATCTTCCGCGGCAACTCCGGCAAGCAGGGACTGCTCGCCGCCGAGTGCGCGCAGTCCGATGTGGAACTGCTCTGGAAGTTGCTGGAGAACGAACCCGGCACCGAGGTGACCGTCGACCTCGTCGAGCGGACCGTGCAGGCGAAGGACCTCACGGTGCCGTTCGGCATCGACGACTACACCCGCTGGCGGTTGCTGGAAGGCCTCGACGACATCGGTTTGACGCTGCGCCACGCCGAGACGATCGACACGTACGAAAAAACCCGGCCTTCCTTCAAACCCGCGACGCTGCCCGCCCGCGCGGGCTGATCGGCTCCGGCCGCGAACCGGATTCTCCTTTCTGCGCAGGGAAGAACCGATTCGCGGCCGGTGTTCACAACCTCACCGGGAAACCGGCGCGACGAGCCCCGAGCCGCCGAAAGCCCCCACGCCCCAACGAAAAAATGGGGCGTGGCGAATGGCATTCGGCAGTTCGGGGCTTTACCGTGGGTTTCGAGTCGGCCCGACGGGGCCGTTGTTGTCCTGGGAGGGACTGAAGTGAACAAGGCCCAACTCATCGAGGCACTCGCGGAACGCCTCGGCGACAAGAAGACCGCCAGTCAGGCGGTGGAAGGCGTCGTGGACCTCATCGTCCGCAACGTCAACAAGGGCGAGAAGGTCAACATCACCGGCTTCGGCGTCTTCGAGAAGCGCGCACGTGCCGCCCGCACCGCGCGCAACCCGCGGACCGGCGAAGCCGTCAAGGTGAAGAAGACCAACGTCCCGGCCTTCCGCGCCGGCACCCAGTTCAAGGAAGTCGTCGGCGGCAGCCGGAAACTGCCCCGCGCGACCGCGGCGAAGTCGGCGGGCACCAAGTCCGCGGGCACCCGCGCCACCGCCACCAAGACCGCGGGCACCGGCCGGGCCGCGGCGAAGACCGCGAGCACCGCCACCAAGGCGCCCGCCACCAAGGCCGCCGGCACCAAGGCGAGCACCGCCAAGACGGCCGCCGCGACCAAGACCGCGCCGAAGAAGGCCGCCGCCACGCGGTCCAGCGCCAAGCCGGCCGCCACCAAGGCCGCGCCGAAGGCCGCCGCGGGCACCAAGGCCACCGCGGCCAAGTCCACCGGGACCAAGGCGCCCGCCGCGAAGGCGAGCACCGCCAAGACCGGTACCGCCGCCAAGGCCGCCCCCAAGAGCACGGCGACCAAGAGCACGGCCGCCAAGAGCACCGCCACCAAGGCGGCGCCGAAGAAGGCCACCGCCACCAAGGCCGCGCCGAAGGCCGCCGCGTCGAAGTCCACCGCCAAGTCCACCGCCTCGAAGACCTCGGCGGCCAAGACCGGCGGCCAGACCTCGACGGCCAAGGCCTCCACCGGCAAGACCACGCGCAAGACCGCCAAGAAGTGAGCGCTCGCCGCCTGAGCGAGCCGGACCACGGCGGGCACGGGTGGCGTTCACGCACACCGCGCGGCGTCATCCGCGCCAGGCGCGGCGGCGGAGCGGCGGGCGGCCCCGGTACCCGGTCCACGGGCGCCGCGGCCGTGCGCGAGCACTGCTCCGCGAGCATTCCGCGATGATCCCGGCACGATCGCCCAGCGCGATCGGGCCGGGATCATCGCCGTTCCGGGGTGTTCCGCGGAATCCGCCCGAGCACCGGCGGAGCCGGTGTCCCGAGCGGTCGGGTGCCGCGAACTCCGAATCCCGGTGAACGGGTCCGCGGCCGGATGAACCAGCGGCCGGGCGGAACCGCGGAGCTCGGGCCAGCTGCCGAACGGGCCAGCTGCCGAACGGGTCGGCTGCCGAACGGGTCAGCGGCGTGACGGATCAGCGGCCGGACGGATCCGCCAAGTAGTCCGCCGACACCAGCCGCAGCCGCGGTCCCGAACCGTTGCCCGAGTGCGCGTCCCGGCTGAACCGCAACGTCCACACGCTGCCCTTGGCGCTCGCCGGATCGCCCCGCTCACCGCGGCCGGTGCTCCTGCTGCGCGAACCGTCGCGCAGCACCCCGTTCCGCACGATGGCACCCCGCGGCGCCGAGCCGCCCGGATCCGCGCCGTCCGGCCCGAGAACTCCCGTCCCCGAAGCCTCCGGCGCGGAACTCCCCGGCCCGAAGTTCTCCGGTGCGCGCTCGGCGGACCGCGCCAGCCGGGCCACCAGGTCCGGGATCACCCCGCCCTGGCTGCACACCACGGCCGTGCCGGAACCCGCCGCGATGCGCAGGAACCGGTGCACGGCGGTCTCCGGGTCGGCCTTGTAGCCCTCCTCGGACAGCAGCGGTTCCACAGCCACCTCGATGCCCAGGCCCGCGGCGACCGGCCGCACCGTCTCCTCGCAGCGCACCCGCGGCGCCGAGTACACCCGTTCCGGCCCGAACAGCGGCAGCCACGAGTGCAGCGCGTCCCGCTGCCTGCGGCCGGTGCCCGACAGCGGACGCAGCGCGTCGTCGCCGTCGAACTCCGCTCGTCGCCCGGCTTTCGCGTGCCGCACCAGCAACACCGTCACCGGATCGTCCGGCAGCGCCGCGAACTCGTCCAGCACCTGCCGGTCCTGCGGGTAGCTCAGCATCTCCCGGGCCTTCGGCAGCGCCACCCACACCAGCTCGTCGACCTCGTCGTTCGGCGCGAAATCGCCGTCCCCGGCGCGGGCCGTGAAGTAGTCCACCCGCTTGCCGGTGCGGCCGCCGGGCCCGGGCACCTCGTAGTGCACCCGGCCGAGGAAACCGGACAGCACGCAGCCGAACCCGGTCTCCTCCCGCACCTCCCGCACCGCGGCGTGCGCCGAGGTCTCGCCCGGGTCGAGCTTCCCCTTCGGCAGCGACCAATCGTCGTAGCGGGGGCGGTGCACCACGGCCACCTCGGGCGCCGCACCGGTGCCGGGCCGCCACAGCACCGCGCCCGCGGCGCGCACCGTCACCGGCAGCCTGCCGCTGCCGTTCGTCCGCCGCTCCGGTTCGTGCTGGGCCGTCATGACACCTTCGCCCCGTGCTGGCGCAGCATCTCCGCCTGGTGGTCCTGGACCTGCTCACCGCTGCGCGGCGAGGCCTCCCAATCGCCCTTCGCGTTGAGCACCCAGCAGCGCGTCTGCGCGTCCAGCGCCGAATCCATCATCGCGTCCAGCTGCTCGGTCAGCTTCGGGTCCACCACCCGCACCTGCGTCTCGATCCGGCGGTCCAGGTTGCGGTGCATCATGTCCGCGCTGCCGATCCAGCGCTCGTCGATGCCGACGAAGTGGAACACCCTGGAGTGCTCCAGGAACCGGCCCAGGATCGAACGGACCTCGATGTTCTCGCTGAGGCCCGCCACCCCGGCCTGCAGCGCGCAGATGCCGCGCACCACGATCCGGATCGGCACGCCCGCCAGCGAAGCGCGGTACAGCGCGTCGATGATCTGCTCGTCGACCAGCGAGTTGACCTTCATCCGGATCCCGCACGGCAGGCCGGTGCGGGCGCGCGCCGCCTCCGCCTCGATGCGTTCCACGATGCCGAGCCGAATCCCGTGCGGGGACACCAGGATCCGCCGGTAGGTGCTGTGCCGGGCGTAGCCGGTGAGCACGTTGAACAGGTCCGTGAGGTCCGCGCCCACCTCCGGCGCCGCCGTCAGCAGCCCCAGGTCCTCGTAGGTGCGGGCCGTCTTCGGGTTGTAGTTGCCGGTGCCCAGGTGGCAGTAGCGGCGGATCGCCGAACCCTCCTGGCGCACCACTAGCGCCGTCTTGCAGTGCGTCTTGAGCCCCACCAGGCCGTACACCACGTGCACCCCGGCACGCTCCAGGGTGCGCGCCCACTTGATGTTCGCCTGCTCGTCGAACCGGGCCTTCAGCTCGACCAGCGCCACCACCTGCTTGCCGGCCTCCGCCGCGTCGATCAGCGCGTTCACTATCGGCGAGTCACCGGAGGTGCGGTACAGGGTCTGCTTGATGGCCAGCACGTGCGGGTCGGCGGCGGCCTGCTCTATGAAGCGCTGCACCGAGGTGGAGAACGCGTCGTAGGGGTGGTGCACCAGCACGTCGCCCTCGCGCAGCGTCGCGAAGATGCTCTTCGGCGTCTGCCCCTCGGCGAACGCCGGGTGGGTGGCGGGCACGAACGGCGGGTTCTTCAACTCGGGGCGCTGCAGCTTGTCCAGCTGGAACAGGCAGGACAGGTCCAGCAGGCCCGGCACCTCCACCACGTCGTGCTCGTCGACCTCCAGCTCGCGCAGCAGCAGTTCGAGCATCGTGTCGCTCATCGTGTCGGTGACCTCCAGGCGCACCGGCGGGCCGAACCGGCGTCGCGCCAGCTCCCGCTCCATCGCCTGCAGCAGGTCCTCGTCGCGGTCCTCCTCCACCTCCAAGTCCGCGTTGCGCGTCACCCGGAAGATGTGGTGGTCGCTGATGTCCATGCCGGGGAACAACTTGTCCAGGTGCGCGGCGATGAGCTCCTCCAGGGGCAGGAACGTCGCCCGCTCCTGCCCCCGGTCCGCCTCCACCCGGATCAGCCGCGGCACGTTGTCCGGCACCTTCACCCTGGCGAAGCGGCGCAGGCCCTCCTCCGGGTCGCTGACGGTCACCGCGAGGTTCAGCGACAGCCCCGAGATGTACGGGAACGGGTGCGCCGGGTCCACCGCGAGCGGGGTGAGCACCGGGAAGATGTGGTCGTCGAAGTACCGGCCCAGCACCTGCTGCTCGGCTTCGGCGAGCATGTTCCAGCGCTGGATGCGGATGCCGTTGGCCTCCAGCTCCGGCAGCAGCTCGTCGAGGAACGTGCGGCCCAGCTTCTTCGTCAGCTCCTGGTTCCGCGCCGAGATCCGGGTCAGCTGCTCGTGCGGGGTGAGCCCGTCCGCGCTGCGCACCGACAGGCCGGTCTCCTCCCGGCGCTTCAGGCCGGCGACGCGCACCATGTAGAACTCGTCCAGGTTGGACGCGAAGATCGCGAGGAACTTGGCGCGCTCCAGGACCGGCTGCGAGGGGTCCTCGGCGACGGCCAGCACCCGGGCGTTGAAGTCCAGCCAGGACAGCTCGCGGTTCAGGTAGCGGTCGTCGGGCAGGTCGGTGCTGGCGGCCGCGCGGGTCACCGCGGGGGGAGCGGCCGGTACCCGGGCACCGTCACCGCCGATCGCGGTCTTCGCCGCGGTGCGGACGGGCGGCGGCGCGGTGGGTTCCGCGGCGGCCCGGCGCGCGGTGGCGCCGGTGCCTGCGGTCGTCCCCGCCGCGGACTTCGCGGTCCTGGTGGTCGCGGTGCGGCCCGTGGTGCGGGATCCGGTGGTGGGCGCGGTCTTCGCCGCGGCGGTCTTGCGCCTGGTCGCCGCCCCGCCCGAGGTCGCCGTCCCGCTCGATCCGGCCGTCCCGCTCGATCCGGCGGTTCCGCCCGAGCCGGTCGACTTCGCCCCGGCCCGCGGCGCGGCACCGGACCTGCTCGTGGACCCGGTGGCCCGCTTCTTCGCGGTCGTGGACTTCGCGGTGGACCGCGAGCCGGTCGTCCCGGACTTCGCCGCGGTCCGGCGCTGCGCACCCGGTGCGGTCGCCTCCGACTCGACCGCACCGGCTCCGGCGGCGGGCTCCGCGGGGCCCGCCGAACCGGCCGACCCGCCCGTCGCGTCCGCACCGGACGCTCCCGGAACCGCCGTCCGGCTCCCGCGGCCGGACTTCGGCGCAGTCCGGCGAGCACCGGCGGACCCGGCGGTCGACGAGGTCCGGCGGCGCGCTGGTGGAGTGGTCTCGTGATCGCTGCTGTCGGTACTCACGGGGCCCATTCTCACCCATCCGGTCGCCGCGGTTCGACCTTTGTCGGCGGGAACACCACACAGGTCAGCGCGGGTGTCCGGCAGCCCCGGCCAGCCACGCCGAGGTGCGTTCCCCGAGCCCGATCCCCGTCGCCCGCCGCAGGTCCTCGGCGGTGTCCACATCGCAGCGCAGCGACTCCCAGCCGCCGTCCAGCCGCCGCGCACCGGACGCCTCGTGCGCCGCGGCCGACCCCGGCCCGAACCGCGGATCGAGCGCACCGTCCACCCCGGCCAGCAGCAGCGTCGTCCCGGTCCCCAGGTGATCGGCGCAGAAGGCGCGGTGCGGTCCGGCGAGCTCCAGCGCCGCGGCCAGCTCCGCCGGGCGCAGCGCGGGCAGGTCCGCCTGCAACGCGCCGACCCGCGCCCCGCGCCGCCGCAGCAGCCGCGCGCCGTGCTCCAGCGCCGGGTTCAGGCCCGCCGCCGGATCGTCCGGCACCACCTCGACGCCCACCGCCGCGAACGACCCGGCCAGCAGCGGGTCCGAGGTCACCACCAGCACCTCCCGCACGCCCCGGGTGCGGCGCGCGGCGTCCACCGCGTCGTGCGCGATCGCGCTGACCAGGTCCGCGTGCCGCTCGGCGGGCCGATCGCCGCGCAACCGCGACTTCGCCAGGTGCAGCGGCTTCATCGGCACCAGCAAGGACACTCCGAGGCTCATCCCGCCATCCTCCGCTCCGCCCGTCGATCTTCGAGTATGCCCGCCGCGACCGCACCGCTCGCCGGGCGAACGCGTGGGCCAGGTAACTTGACAGCCGCTCTTGAGGGCGAGAGGAGACGCGCGTGGTGGAACCGGCAAGCCTCAAACGGCCGCGCAAGCACACCAAGGAACGGCCGCCGACGGCGATGGGCCGGTTCTGGCTGCGGCTCGCCGCGATCGTGTTCTACCCGCTGACCGCGCTGCTCTCTCGAGTCCGGGTGCACGGGCTGGCGAACGTCCCCGCGACCGGCCCGGCGCTGCTGGTGCTCAACCACGTGTCCCACCTGGACCCGATCTACGACGCCGTCACCGTGCACCGCGCGGCGCGGATCCCGCGGTTCATGGCCAAGAACACGCTGTGGAACGTGCCCGTGCTGCGCAACGTCCTCACCGGCGTCGAGCAGATCCCCGTGTTCCGGCAGACCGCGGACGCGCGCAAGAGCCTGGAAGCCGCGCACGGCTCCCTCGAAGACGGCAAGATCGTGATCATCTACCCGGACGGGACGGTCACCAGGGACCCCGACGGCTGGCCGATGACGCCGAAGGCGGGCGTGGCCCGGCTCGCCCTGGAGCACGACGTGCCGATCGTGCCCGCCGCCCGCTGGGGCACCCGCGACATCTACGACCACTACGCGAAGAAGTTCCGCCCGTTCCCGCGCAAGACCGTGCACGTGCGCATCGGCGAACCCCTCGACCTCGGCGAGTACCGGGGCCGTGCCGCCGACCCGCAGGTGCTGCGCGAGATCAGCGAGCTGGCCATGGGCCGGGTGCGCGACCTCCTCGGCGAGATCCGCGAGGAGCAGCCGCCCGCCGGCTTCTACTCCCCGGTGCGCCGCCGCGAACCCCGGAACGACGATGACCGGGCCTGAGCCCGCCGCGCAGCGGATCGCGGTGCTGGGCGCCGGGTCCTGGGGCACCACCTTCGCGAAGGTCCTCGCCGACGCGGGCAGCGACGTCGCGCTGTGGGCCCGCCGCGCCGAGATCGCCGAGCGGATCAACACCGAACACCACAACCCCGGCTACCTGCCGGGCGTGCCGCTGCCCGCATCGCTGCGCGCCACCGACGACGCGGCGGCGGCCATGCACGGGGCCGACGCCGTGGTGCTCGCGGTGCCCAGCCAGACGCTGCGGGAGAACCTGGCCGGCTGGCAGCCGCTGCTGCCGCCCGGCGCGACCCTGGTCAGCCTCGCCAAGGGCGTCGAGCTCAGCACCCTCAAGCGGATGAGCGAGGTCGTCGCCGAGGTCGCCGACGTGCCGATGGCGCAGGTCGCCGTGGTGTCCGGCCCGAACCTCGCCAAGGAGATCGCCGCCGAGCAGCCCACCGCCACCGTCGTCGCCTGCACCGACCACGACCGCGCGGTCGCGCTGCAGGCCGCCTGCTCCACCGGCTACTTCCGTCCCTACACCAACACCGACCTGGTGGGCATCGAACTCGCCGGGGCCTGCAAGAACGTGATGGCGCTGGCCTGCGGCATGGCCGCCGGGCTCGGGTTCGGGCACAACACGATGTCCTCGCTGATCACCCGCGGCCTCGCCGAGACGACGCGGCTGGGCGCGGCGCTCGGCGCGGAACCGATGACCTTCGCCGGGCTCGCCGGGCTCGGCGACCTGGTCGCCACCTGCACCTCGCCGCTGTCCCGGAACCGGACGTTCGGCGAACGCCTCGGCCGCGGCGAAACCCTGGAGCAGGCGCAGGACGCCACCCACGGGCAGGTCGCCGAAGGCGTCAAGTCCTGCTCGTCCATCCGGGCGCTCGCCGCCCGCCACGGCGTGGAGATGCCGATCACCGAGGTCGTGCACCGCGTCTGCCACGAAGGGCTCGCGCCCGCGCCCGGTGCCGCGATGCTGCTGGGGCGCGACCCGAAACCGGAGTGACCCTCCGCTCGACCGGCGGAGTTCGCGGACCTGCGGGGTTAGATTGCGACCGGCCGCCCGTTCGGGGCGGACGAGCGCGAGGAGGTCGGCAGTGGACGACGGCACCCGGTACGGCGACGGCACCCGCTGCGTGCACGGCGGGCACGGCGACCCGGAACCCGGGACACCGCTCGCGCCCGGCCCGGTGTTCGCCGCGCCCTACCACCTCGGCGACCCGGCGGCCGACTTCTACGGCCGCGCCGGGAACCCCACCTGGCGGGCGCTGGAGAGCGCCATCGGCGAGCTGGACGGCGGGGAGTGCGTGCTGCTGCCCTCCGGCATGGCCGCGATCAGCACCGTGCTGCGGGCGGTGCTGCGCGCCGGGGACGGGCTGCTGGTGCCCAGCGACGGCTACTACGCGACCCGGCAGTTCGTGCACGAGGAGCTCGCCGAGCTCTCGCTGCGCGTGCAGGAGATCCCCACCACCGGCCCGTGGCCGCCGGAGCTGTTCGACGGGGTGCGGCTGGTGCTGCTCGAAACCCCGTCCAACCCGGGCCTCGACGTCTGCGACGTCGCCGCGCTCGCCCGGCTCGCGCACCGGGCCGGCGCGCTGCTGGCGGTGGACAACACCACCGCGACGCCGCTCGGGCAGCGGCCCCTGGAACTCGGCGCCGACCTCGCGATCGCCAGCGACACCAAGGCCCTGACCGGGCACAGCGACGTGCTGCTCGGGCACGTCTCCACCGCCGACGCGGAGCTGGCGGCGCGGCTGCGGCGGGCCCGCACCCTCTCCGGTTCCATCCCCGGCCCCTTCGAGACCTGGCTGGCGCACCGCAGCCTCGGCACCCTCGACCTGCGGCTCGCCCGGCAGGCGTCGAACGCGGCCGCGCTGGTGGCGGCGCTGCGCGGGCACCCCGCGGTCACCGGGTTGCGCTGGCCGGGGCTGCCGGACGACCCGGCGCACGAGCTGGCGAGCGCGCAGATGCGGCGCTGGGGCGGGGTGTTCCGCTTCGAGCTCGCCGACGCCGACGCCGTCGCCGAGTTCGTCCGCCGCAGCGAGCTGGTCGTGGCCGCCACCAGCTTCGGCGGGTTGCACAGCACGGTGGACCGGCGCGCCCAGTGGGGCGATCCGGTGGCGCCGGGCTTCGTGCGGTTCTCCGCCGGGTGCGAGGACCCGGACGACCTCGTCGCCGACGTCCTCGCGGCGCTCTCCTGAGCCACCTCTTCCTGAGCCTCCTCGGAGTGATCACGCTCGGTGCCGCTTACCCGGTGGTGTGACGCGGGCGCAATCGGCTTGACGGGTTCCCTTCGGCGCTGGTTCACTACGCGGCGTGTTGCGAGCCATGACCGATGGACGAGGTCACATCGACCTGCGCCGGGTGGCGAGCGCGCTTTGTCTGCAGCGGTGATCGATCCCGCTGCCGTGGTGAGACCCGGACCCCGCGAGACCCGCTGAACCAGCTGCCTCCCGAAGAGGTCTGGACCGCGCCGTCCCCGAGACCGCGCCGCCACACCGCCCGATCCGCGACATCCACCGGAACGCCGCCCGCCCGGCGGCAGGTCCGGGCGGCCCGCCGATCGCGCGCCGGGACACGTCACCGCCACCACCCGGCCTCCGACCGCACGACCACCGAGGATTCCCCGTGTTCGCCGTACCCCCTGACACCATCGCCGCCGTCGCCGACCGCGCCATCGCGCACCCCGTGCGGATCGCCCGCGAACTCGCCGCCGACCGGCTCGGCTGGGCGCACCTGCTGCGCTACGACCCCGAACAGCGCTGGGCCGGACTGCTGGAACGCACCGCCACCCACGAGGCCTGGCTGCTGAGCTGGCTGCCCGGTCAGCGCACCGAACTGCACGACCACGGCGGTGCCGCCGGGGCGTTCACCCTCGTCTCCGGCAGCGTCACCGAACGCGTCGTGCGCAGCACGCCCACCGGACCCGTCGAGGAGTGGCACGCGCTGGAGACCGGGCAGTCCCGCGTGTTCGGCCCCGACCACGTGCACCAGGTGCGCAACGACGGGCCGGACCCCGCGGTCACCATCCACGTCTACCGCCCCGGCCGGACCCGGATGACGCCGTACTCGCTGCACCCGGTGGGCGGCCTCACCCGGCTCTGACCGGGGACGCCCGTCCCCGTGGCGGGCGCGCGGTGGCATCATCGGGAGGCCGAGCGGGAGGAATCCTGAGATGCCACATCCGGTGCCCGCGGCGAGGTCGCCGCTGCTGGAACCGGCCGTCGAACTGCGCCGCGACGACGCCCGTCCGCTGGCGGTGCAGCTGGCCGACGCGCTGCGCCGCGCCGCCGCGCTCGGCCAGCTCCGCGGGGGCGATCGGCTGCCCTCGACGCGCGCGCTGGCCCGGCACCTCGGCGTCAGCCGCACCGTCACCGCCGCCGCCTACGAACAGCTGCACGCCGAGGGCTGGATCGTCGGCAGGCACGGCTCCGGCACCTACGTCACCACCGCGCCGCCCGGAGCGCCCGGCACCCCGGCGGAGTTCGCGGCGGGGGTCGCGGACCCCGAACCCGACGCCACCCGCCCGGTCGCCGCGACCGCGGCGGCGCGGGGGCGGTGCGGCTGGTCCCGGGGATCCCGTGGACCGGCGGCATCGACCGCGCCGCCTGGCGCCGGGCGTGGCGCGCCGCCGCGGACCGCGAACCGGACGAGACCCGCCGGGTCGCCGGCGCCGACCAGTACCGGGACGCGGTGGTGGAGCACCTGCTGCGCCACCGCGGCATGACCACCGGCGGCCCGCACCTGGGCACCGTGATCGCCACCGGCGGCACCACCGCGGCCCTCGCGGAGCTGGCCGCGACCGCGCTCGGCCGCGGTGCCACCGTCGCCGTGGAGGAACCCGGCTACCAGCGCGCCGTGCAGACCCTGCTCGCCGCCGGGGCCCACGTGGTCCCCGCCCCGGTGGACCACGGCGGGATCGTGGTGGAGGCGATCCCGCGCGGTGTGCGCGCCGTCTACTGCTCCCCGGCGCACCAGTACCCGATCGGCGGCAGGCTGCCCGCGGAACGCCGCGTCGCGCTGGTGGAACGCGCGCGTGCGGAGGACTGGCTGATCGTGGAGGACGACTACGACGGGGAGCTGCGCTACGACGTGGCGCCGCTGCCCGTGCTGGCCGCGATGGCGCCGGACGTGGTGGTGCACCTGGGCACCACCAGCAAGATCCTCACCCCGACGCTCGGCGTCGGCTGGATGCTCGGTCCGGACCGGCTGGTCGCCGGGGTGCTGGAGCACCGCGAGCGCACCAGCACCGGGCCGGCCCCGGCCGGGCAGCGGGTGCTCGTCGAGTACGCCCGCAACGGTGATCTGGGGCGGCACCTGCGCAGGTTGCGCCGCGAGCTCTCGCAGCGGCGCGCGCTGGTCGTGGCCCGGTTGGCCGAGGCCGGGGTCGAGGTGTTCGGCGACGAGGCGGGCGCGCACGTGGTGCTGCCGCTGCCGTCCGCCGCGGCCGAGCAGCGCGTGGTGGAGCGGGGGAACGAGCACGGCATCGTGCTCGACGGGCTGCGCAGGCACCACCACGGACCGCAGCGCTGGACCGGGATCGCGCTCGGCTACGCCTCGTGTTCGCGCGCCGACCTGGAGCGATCGCTGGAACTGGTGGCCCGCTGGTGCGGCGAGGAGGCCGCTGGCGGCTCCCACGCGTGCGGGTAGGGTCCCGCGCATGACTGAGCGCAAGACCAGGGTGGCCGTCGTCTTCGGCGGACGGAGCACCGAGCACGGCGTTTCCTGCCTGTCCGCGGGCAGTGTCCTGAGCCACCTGGATCGGGAGCGCTTCGAGGTCGTCCCCGTCGGCATCACCCGCGAAGGCGCTTGGGTGCTGGGCACCTCGGACCCGGCGGAGCTGGCCATCCGCGACCGGCAGGCGCCGGAAGTGGCGCAGGGGACCGCGGTCGCGCTGCCCGGCGACCCGACGCGGCGGGACCTGATCCTGGTCGAGCCGGGCCGCGGCGGCGAGGTCCTGTCCGAAGTGGACGTCGTGTTCCCGGTGCTGCACGGGGCTTTCGGCGAGGACGGCACCATCCAGGGCCTGCTGGAGATGGCCGACGTGCCCTACGCCGGGCCGGGCGTGCTCTCCAGCGCGGTGTCGATGGACAAGGAGTACACCAAGAAGCTCTTGGCGGCGGAGGGCATCGAGGTCGGCACCTACGAGGTGCTGCGCCGCGACCAGTCCACTTTGGACGAAGCGCGCCGGGAGCGGATCGGGCTGCCCGCCTTCGTCAAGCCGGCCCGCGCCGGCTCCTCGCTCGGCATCACCAAGATCACGGACTGGGCCCAGCTGGACGACGCCGTCGCCGAGGCCCGCCGCACCGACCCCAAGGTGATCATCGAGAAGGCCGTCGTCGGCCGCGAGGTCGAGTGCGGCGTCCTCGAATTCCCCGACGGCCGCGTGGAAGCCTCGCTGCCCGCCGAACTCCGCGTCACCGGCGAGGCCGACTGGTACGACTTCGACTCCAAGTACCTCGACGACGTCACCGAGTTCGACATCCCCGCCAAGGTCGGCGACGACACGGTCGAGCAGCTGCGCGCCACCGCGATCACCGCGTTCCGGGCCCTGGAGTGCCAGGGCCTCGCCCGCGTGGACTTCTTCGTCGCCGAGGACGGCGGGCTCATCGTCAACGAGGTCAACACCATGCCCGGGTTCACCTCGATCTCGCTGTACCCGCGGATGTGGGCGCAGACCGGGGTGGACTACCCGACGCTGCTGACCACGCTCGTCGACACCGCGCGGGCCCGCGGCACGGGCCTGCGCTGAATCGCTTCTCCACTCCTGTTGCGAGGGAACCTCAGCTGTTCCCTCGCTGCGGGATCGATTTCACAGGTGGCTCCGCCACATGAGAAATCGCTGTCCTCGCGAGGAAACAGCTGAGAACCCGCTGCGGTGCCGGTTGCGTGCTGGGTCGTCGGCTCAGCGGCTTCGCCGCTGACAGGACACCGACACGACCCGCCGGGCAGGTTCAGAGGCAGGCAGTCAGCGGTTCCCTCGTTACGGGATCAGGGGAAGACCGGCTTCGCGGGCAGCGCCCGCAGCCGGTCCGACAGGTCCTGCACCGGACCGCTGCCCGAGTTCTCCGGGGCGGTCAGCGCCACGTACACCGGCCGGTCCACCGCCAGCCACGAGGTGTTCCCGGCCTCGGTGATCCGCAGCCACTGCACCCCGTTGATCTGCACCAGCGGCGAGGTCGGCGTCAGCTCGGCGGGCGCGGGCAGGCCGCAGCGCACCGTGATCGGGTCGTGCTCGGCGTCGCCCCACGCGACCGCGCCCGGCGGCACCGGGTCGGCCAGCTCGCGGCGCGGAACCCGGGCGTCGTCCACCGCCAGCTCGGCGGGCAGCTCCGCGAGCAGCTTCGCGCACTCCGGGCCCTCGGCTCCGGGGGAGGGGATGGGGGGCAGGGCCAGCGGACCGGTGCGGCGGGCCTGCTGCACCGCCTCCACCGCGTCCTGCTGGCGCTGCTCGGAGAACCGGGACACCAGCCCGAGCGAGATGACGCCCAGCGCCAGCAACCCGCTGAGCGCGAGCGCCGTGATCAGCACCGGGCGGGGGAACCTGGGATGTTCGTCGGCCACCCGGCCACTACAGCACGCGGGACCGGAATGCCCGGAAGCGGGCGCTCACAGGTGTACGACCGGACACGTCAGCGTCCGGGTGATGCCTTCCACGTTCTGGATGCCTGCGACGACCATCTTGCCCAGCTGGTCGACATTCTCGGCCTCGGCGCGCACGATCACGTCGTACGGACCTGTCACGTCCTCGGACGTGATCACGCCGGTGGAGCCGGAGATCTCGGCGGCGACGGCGGCGGCCTTGCCGACTTCGGTCTGGATGAGGATGTATGCCTGAACCACGGCGTGCCCCTTCGTCTCGGCCTGGTGCGCGGGGTAGGAAACTGGGAGAAAGCTACCCCATCGGGCCGAGCGGATGCTCAAGAAAGGGAGGTCTGACGTGGGTTCGGACACTTCGGCGCAGGACCAGACCGTGTCCGAGGCCGGTGAGTTCGGCCTCATCCAGCGGGTGACCTCCGGGCGGGCCCAGCCCGCCGCGACCCTGCTCGGTCCCGGTGACGACGCCGCGGTGCTCGCCGCACCGGACGGCCGGATCGTCGCCACCACCGATGTGCTGGTGGAACAGGTGCACTTCCGGCTGGCCTGGTCGACGCCGCACCAGGTGGGGCGCAAGGCCGTGGCGGTGAACCTCTCCGACGTGGCCGCGATGGGGGCGGTGCCGACCGGGCTGCTGGTGGGGCTCGGCTGCCCGCCGGACACCCCGACCTCGGTGGTCGACGAGCTCTCGGCGGGCATGTGGGAAGAAGCGCAGCGCGTCGGCGCCGGGCTCATCGGCGGGGACATGGTGACCGCGCCCGCGCTGACGATCTCCATCACGGCGCTGGGCGACCTGCAGGGCCGCACGCCGGTCACCCGCTCCGGGGCGTGCCCCGGCGACGTGGTGGCCGTGGCGGGGCGGCTCGGCTGGGCCGCCGCGGGACTGGCGGTGCTGGGGCGCGGGTTCCGCTCGCCGGTAGCGGTGGTCGGGGCGCAGCGGGTGCCGGAGCCGCCGTACGCGGCGGGTCCGCTGGCCGCGGACGCCGGCGCCACCTCGATGATCGACGTCTCGGACGGGTTGCTGGCCGACCTGGGGCACGTCGCGGCGGCGGCGCAGGTCGGCATCGACCTGCGCGACGAGCTGATCGAAGTGCCGCAGCGGTTGACCGAGGTCGCCTCGGCGCTGGGCGCGGACGCCCGGCACTGGGTGCTCACCGGCGGCGAGGACCACGCGCTGGTGGCGACCTTCCCGCCGGAGCAGGCGCTGCCCGAGGGCTGGCGCGCCGTCGGTGAAGTCGTGGAGGGCGAAGGGGTCACCGTGGACGGCGCGACCTACGAGGGCGCCGTCGGCTGGGAGCACTGGCGCTGACCACCTGAGCGGCTCCGGACGGCAGAAGGGCCCGCGGGGAGTTCCCGCCGGGCCTTCGCGCGCATCCGCTCAGCCGGTCGCCGGAGCGGAGGTGCCGGGTGAGTCGGCCTCCTCCATCAGCGGTTTCCGCGCCGTCTCCTTCATCAGCAGGATCGGGACCAGCGCGACCACCGCGGCCCCCATCAGGTAGAACGCCGGGAAGAACGAGTTCCCGGTGTAGGTCACCGCCCAGTCGTTGATCAGCGGCGCGGTACCGCCGAACGCCGCCGTGGACAGGTTGTAGCCGACGCTGAACGCCGCGTACCGCACCTTCGTCGGGAACATCGCGGGCAGCGTCGCCGCCAGCGGTCCGATCAGCTGCAGGTGACCCACGCCCAGCAGCGCCAGCCCCAGCATCGTGGTGAGCATCGTGCCCTGCGAGATCAGCAGGAAAGCCGGGTACGGCAGCACGATGAAGCAGATCGCCGCCGACAGGAACAGCGGCTTCCGCCCGATCCGGTCCGAGAGCGCGCCGACCGGCGTGATCGCCGCCATCATCAGCGCCACCACCAGGAGCAGCGGCACCAGCACCTCGTACTCCCGGCCCTCCGGGATCTGCAAGGTGTCGGTCAGGTAGCTCTCCATGTAGGTCAGGATCGTGTAGTTCGCGACGTTGATGAGCACCACGACGCCCATCAGGATCAGCAGCGGTCGCCAGTACTCGCGCACCAGGGACTTCAGCGGCGAACGGGCCAGGTTGTCGCTCTGCTCCAGGTTCTTGAACGCCGGCGTGTCCTCCAGCTTGGACCGCAGGTAGAGCCCGATCAGGCCGAGCGGTCCGGCCAGCAGGAACGGGATCCGCCAGCCCCAGGACTCCATCGACTCGGCGGGCAGGACGAGGATCAGGATCGTCGGCACCAGCGCGCCGAGACCGAATCCCGCGAGCGTGCCGAATTCGAGCCAGCTGCCGTAAAAACCGCGTTTCCGATTCGGTGCGTACTCGGCGATGTAGGTGGCCGCGCCACCGTATTCACCACCGGTCGAGAACCCTTGCACCATCCGGCACAACAACAGCAGAACGGGTGCGAGAAGTCCGATCGTGTCGTAGTTCGGCAGGCAGCCGAGGATGAATGTCGATCCGGACATCAGCAGGATCGTGATCGCCAGCACCTTTTGGCGTCCGATGCGGTCCCCCAGCGGACCGAAGAACATGCTCCCCAGGGGACGCAGCAGGAACGAGATCGCGAACACGCCGAATGCGGAGACCGTCTCCCACGGTCCGGGGAAGAACTGGTGGCCCACGTAGGCGGCGACGTAGGCGTACACGCCGAAGTCGTACCACTCCGTCGTGTTCCCGATTGCCGCGGCGCCGACCGCGCGCCGGAGCAGTGATCGCCGTTCCGGGGTGAGCTCTTCCGTTTCCTGTGCAGTCATGAGGGTGTGTGCCACCTCCGGGTCGTGCCGTCCACGGTGCGTGAACACGTTTGGAGTACTGGGGAACTTAGCCCAGCGGCTCCCTCCTGGCCACCAAAACGGCTACTTGTGTCCGTTTCGATAATTGTGGTCATGCCTAATGCATCACCTCGCAGTCGCTTTGTGCCCTGTGGTGGCCGAGGGGTTGGCCGAGGCCGAAACGCTGGTCACGGGCGGTTATGGAGATCTCGATCGTTCGGCCGGAGGAATGGCTCGCCCGGGGGTCGATGATGACGCGCCGCTGTGTGGGGCACAACACGTTGACGGCTCCGCGGTGCTGCCCGCCGGGGCGGCGGGAAGTGGATCGAGCGCGCTCGCTAGAGTGCGCGACCATGGCACGTCCGCTGCACGAGGTCGTCGAAGCCGGTTGGGCCGAGGCGCTGGAACCCGTCGCCGACCGGATCGCCGCGATGGGGGACTTCCTGCGCGCCGAGGTGGCCGCCGGACGGCAGTACCTGCCCGCGGGGGACGACGTGCTCCGCGCCTTCCGGCAGCCGTTCCGCGACGTGCGCGTCCTCATCGTCGGCCAGGACCCGTACCCGACGCCCGGGCACCCGGTCGGGCTCAGCTTCTCCGTGGCTCCCGGCGTGCGGCCGCCCAAGAGCCTGATCAACATCTTCCGGGAGTACTGCGACGACCTGGGCCATCCCACGCCCACCAGCGGCGACCTGACGCCGTGGACCGAGAACGGCGTGCTGCTGCTGAACCGGGCGCTGACCGTGCAGCCCGGCAAGTCGGCCTCGCACCGCGGCAAGGGCTGGGAGGCCGTCACCGACCAGGCGATCCGGGCGCTCGCCGCCCGCGAGCAGCCGATGGTCGCGATCCTCTGGGGCAACGACGCCCGCAGCACCCGGGAGCTGATGCCCGGCGTCGAGCGCATCGAATCGGTGCACCCGAGCCCGATGTCCGCCGACCGCGGCTTCTTCGGCACCCGGCCGTTCAGCCGGGCCAACGAGATCCTGCGGCGCGCGGGCGCCGAGCCTGTCGACTGGAAGCTGCCCTGACGGTCGCCGCACCCGGTCGCCGCACCGGCCGGTGGCGACGCGCTGTGACGACCTCCGTCGTGGCGACCCGCCGGGCCTGAGTTCGCGCGCGGGTCCCCGATCCCGCTCGGCGGCCCGCCCGCCGCGCTCGTCCGTCCCGCCCCACCAGCTCGAACGCATCGACGACGGTCCCCGCAGCCGCCCTGCGACAGGCGGCCGGACGTGCTCTCCCGTGCGCTCCGGATCAACGCACCGTGATCGGAACCGGCCGCCCCACCTCCCGTTTCGGCGGATGGCTTTCGCCCAGCGCCGGTCGTAGATTCGACCCTTGCGGTGGACTTGTGCTCGCCGACGGAAGAAGGCTCGTCATGGGTGCCGGCCCGGTCAGTGGAGGAGTCCTGGCGCGGCTGCGGCGCGGGGTGTGGCCCGGGGCCAACCCGCTGCGGCGCCGGACCGACCTGTTCGAACCCGTCGCGCTGCTCGTGCTCTCGGCGGCGGCGGTGGTGGTGCTGATCTGTTCGTTCGTCGCGTCCCAAGCCGTGCTGCGGGACCACTTGGGGCAGGTGAACGCCGAACGCGCCCAGCGCCACGAGGTCACCGCCCGCGTGCTCTCCGACGTGCCGGGGCAGGACTCCGCCGTCGTGCGGTCCGTCGCCGTCGGGTGGGGGCCCGAACCGCAGCGCGTGGCCGTCGTCGAAGTGCCCACCGGGACCCGGCTCGCCGACACCCTGCAGATCTGGGTCGACCCGCAGGGCCGGCCGGTGCCGCCGCCGCGCACCCGCTCCGAAGCCACCCAAGCGGCCGGGACCGCGGGGGCCGCCGTGCTGCTCGGCTCGGGCCTCGTGCTCGGCGGGCTGTTCGCCGCCGCGCGCTGGTACGTGGGCAGGCGGCGGTTGGCGGCGTGGGAGCAGGAGTGGGCGGAGATCGGTCCGCGCTGGCGGCACCACCACCCCTGAACCGGGGCCGGGCGCGCAAAAACCCCGGGACGTCGGTTCGTCCCGGGGTTCGCGCTAGCGGCAGGCGCTCAGCCGCGCGTGACCTTGCCCGCCTTCAGGCAGGAGGTGCACACGTTCATGCGCTTGCGCTGCGACAGACCGAACTTGGCGTGCACGGTCTGGATGTTCGGGTTCCACCGGCGACGGGTCTTCCGGTGGGAGTGCGAGACCGAGTTACCGAAGCCCGGACCCTTACTGCAGACGTCGCAGACGGCAGCCACGTCAGACACCCCTTAACTTTGCGTTCGACGTCCTCCCACGCCCGCGGCGGGGAAGCCTGAGTTCGGTTGCGGCGATGAGTCCACGCGAGCGCTGCCCGCTTGGGGATCCCGCCCGCTGAGCGGACCGGACCACGTACCGCTGGGCTTGCTGCTCGCCAGGAACCGGCGATCTCCTCCCGGCGCGGAGCCGGTTCGGACCTGCATGCCTTACGGGTGCCCTGGGTCATCGCCACCCGGGACCCGGTAAGCCTACCCCACGGCCCGAACGGCTCCGGCGGCCCCTGACATGCGGCGCAGCCGGGGGTGCGCGCGCCCGGCCGCGCCGGGGGCTCGGCGGCCGCGGGCGGTCCCGGCACCGCGTCGGGCGCGGGCCCCGCGCGGGACCGTTGGCCTAGGCTTCGCGATGTGGTGGGAAGTCCGAAGGCGCCGGAGTTCGGCGCGGAGGCGGCCCGGAGCTGGGCGCGGGAATCGGTGGCCGCGCTGGAGCGGGACCGGGCGGCGCTGGACCGGATCAACGTGTACCCGGTGGCCGACGGCGACACCGGGACGAACCTGCTGCACACCATGAGCTCGGCGCTGGCGGCGGTCGAAGGCGCTCCGGACGTGCTGGGCGACGTGCTGGGCGCGCTGGCCGCGGGCGCGGTCTCGGGGGCGCGCGGCAACTCCGGGATGCTGCTCTCGCAGGTCCTGCGGGGCGTGGCCGAGCAGCTGCGCGCGGCGACCTCGATGGACGGTGCCGCGCTGCGCGCCGCGCTGCACCAGGCGTCCGCGCTCGCCGCGGAGGCGATCGCGGAACCGGTGGACGGCACCATGCTCTCGGTGTTGCGCGCCGCCGCCGAGGGGACCGGCGACGCGGGCGACGAGCTGGGTGAGGTCGTGCGCGCCGCGACCGCGGCGGCGATCGAGGCGCTGGCGCGGACCCCCGGCCAGCTGCCCGCGCTGGCCGCCGCCGGGGTGGTCGACGCGGGTGGGCGCGGGCTGGTGGTGCTGCTGGACGCGCTGCACGCGGTGGTGCACGACCGGGTGCGCCTCGCCCCGGATCCGCCGGCGGGGGACGTCGCCGTTCCCGCCGAGCAGGGCGGCTACGCGTACGAGGTGATGTACCTGCTGGCCGGGGCCGAACCGGACGGGGTCGACCGGCTGCGCACCGCGCTCGGCGAGCTCGGCGACTGCGTGTCCGTGGTCGGGGACGGTGCGGGCGCGTGGGCGGTGCACGTGCACTGCGACGACATCGGCGGTGCGATCGAGGCGGGCGTCGAGACCGGCAGGCCCAGCCGGATCCGGGTGCAGCGCTTCGCCGACCAGGCGGTCGCCCACCCGGTGGGGCAGGCGGTGCTCGCCTGCGTGGCGGGGGACGCGCTCGCCGAGCTGTTCCGCGCGGAAGGGGCCGAGGTGCTGCCGCTGGGGGACGCGGACCCGCAGGTGTCCGACCTGGTCGCGGCGATCGAGCGGACCCGCGCCGCGCACGTGGTGCTGCTGCCCAACGAGGAGGGGCTGGGCGAGCGGGCCGAGCTGGCCGCGAAGCGCGCCGTGCGCGACGGCCGGGACGTCGTGGTGGTGCCGACCGCGTCCCCGGTGCAGGGCCTCGCCGCGCTGGCCGTGCACGACCCGGCCCGCCGCAGCGCCGACGACGCGGTGGTGATGGCGGAGGCCGCGGCCGCGACCCGGCGCGGGGAACTGCGCATCGCCGAGTCGGAAGCGCTGACCTGGGCGGGCCGCTGCGCTCCCGGCGACGTGCTGGGCCTGGTGGACGGCGAGGTCGTGCTGGTGGGCCGCGATTTCCCCGCGGTGGCACGGGATCTGGTGGACCGCATGCTGACCGCGGGCGGCGAGCTGGTGACGGTGCTGGTGGGCGATCGGGCGCCCGCGGCGGCGGCCGACCGGATCGTCGAGCACCTCGCCCGGCACCGCCCCGAGGTGGAGTGCGCCTGCTACCCGGCGGGCGCGCTGCCCGCCGCGCTGCTGCTGGGCGTGGAGTAGCCGGGCGGAGTTCTCCCCGCCGCGGCGGGAAAACGGGCAGCGGACACGGTGCGACGCGGTGGTCGCTCGGCGGACCGGTCCGCCCTCCGGACGTCCCCGTCCGATAACTTCGGAGCGGGTACGGCGGGGCACGGGCGACACGGGCAGGGCGGCATGACCACTTCGGAGACGGGGCTCGACCGGGTGCTGGGCGCGAAGACCGGGGAGGCGCTGGAATCCTCGCTCGGTCTGTCCACTGTGGGCGATCTGCTGCGGCACTACCCGCGCCGCTACGCCGAGCGCGGTGAGCTGACCGCGATCGCCGGGCTGGAGCTCGACGAGCACGTGACGGTGCTGGCGAAGGTGGACCGCGTCTCCAAGCGCAGCATGCGTTCCCGCCGCGGCACCATCGTGGAAGCCCGCATCACCGACGGGCACCGCTCGCTGACCTGCACGTTCTTCAACCAGGCGTGGCGGGAGCGGGAACTGCTGCCGGGGCGGCAGGGCATGTTCGCGGGCAAGGTCACCGCCTACCGCGGCTCGTTCCAGCTCTCCCACCCCGAGTACCAGCTGTTCGACTCGGACGACCCGGAGCGGGCCGGTTCGGCGGTGGAGGAGTTCGCGGGCGCGCTGATCCCCGTCTACCCGTCCGCGCAGGGCCTCCCGTCCTGGTCCATCGCCCGCTGCGTGCGCCAGGTGCTCGACACCTGGGACGGCGCGGACGATCCGCTGCCTGCGGAGCTGCGCGCCGAGCACCGCCTGCTGGGGCTGGAGACCGCGCTGCGCAAGATCCACCGGCCGAAGGACCACGCGGAGGTCGCCGCCGCGCAGAACCGGCTCAAGTGGGACGAGGCGCTGGCGGTGCAGCTGGTGCTGGCACGGCTGCGCGAATCGGCGCACGAGAACCCGGCCCCGGCGTGCCCGCGGCGCGAGGACGGGCTGCTCGCCGACTTCGACGGCAGGCTCCCGTTCCAGCTGACCGCCGGGCAGGCCGAGATCGGCACCGAGATCGCCGCCGACCTCGCCGCCGAGCAACCGATGAACCGGCTGGTGCAGGGGGAAGTGGGTTCCGGCAAGACCGTCGTCGCGTTGCGCGGCATGCTGCAGGTCGTCGACGCCGGACGGCAGGCCGCGATGCTCGCGCCCACCGAAGTGCTCGCCGCCCAGCACGCCCGGTCGCTCGCGGAACTGCTCGGCGACCTGAGCACCGCCGGGGAGCTCGGCGCGCCCGAGCGGGCCACCCGCATCACCCTGCTCACCGGTTCGCTGCCCGCCGCCGCGCGGAAGAAGGCGCTGCTGGAGGCCGCGTCCGGGGAGGCGGGCATCGTCGTCGGCACGCACGCGCTGATCCAGGACCGGGTGTCCTTCGCCGACCTCGGGCTCGTCGTGGTCGACGAGCAGCACCGCTTCGGCGTGGAGCAGCGGGACGCGCTGCGCGCCCGCGGCGGCACCGAATCCGCGCCGCACGTGCTGGTGATGACCGCGACGCCGATCCCGCGGACCGTCGCGATGACCGTGTACGGCGACCTGGAGACCTCCGCGCTGCGCGAACTGCCCAGCGGCCGCTCGCCGATCAGCACCAGCGTGGTCCCGGTGGCGGAGAAACCGGCGTGGCTGGACCGGGCGTGGCAGCGGATCCGGGAGGAGGTCGCCGCCGGGCACCAGGTGTACGTGGTGTGTCCGCGCATCGGCGACGACGAGCAGAACCCGCCGAAGAAGGGGAAGAAGAAGCCGAGCACCGACGACGGCGTGGAAGAACCCGAGGACGCGGGCGCGGGCACCGACGAGCGCCGCCCGCCGCTGGCGGTGCTCGACGTGGCCGAGCGGTTGAGCGGCGGGCCGCTGTCCGGGCTGCGGCTGGGCGTGCTGCACGGCAGGCTCGCCGCCGACGACAAGGACGCGGTGATGCAGGCGTTCGCCGCGGGCGAGCTGGACGTCCTGGTCGCCACCACCGTCGTCGAGGTCGGGGTGAACGTGCCGAACGCGACCGTCATGGTGATCATGGACGCGGACCGGTTCGGGGTCAGCCAGCTGCACCAGCTGCGCGGGCGCGTCGGCCGCGGCTCGGCCCCCGGGCTGTGCCTGCTGGTGAGCGAGGCGATGGCGGGCACCTCCACGCGGGACCGGCTGGACGCGGTCGCGTCCACCACGGACGGTTTCGAGTTGGCCCGGCTGGATCTGGAGCTGCGCCGCGAGGGTGATGTGCTCGGTGCCGCCCAGTCCGGTCGCCGTTCCGGGTTGAAGATGCTGTCGTTGCTGCGGGACGAGGATGTCATCGCCGAGGCCCGGGATGCCGCGCAGCGCTACGTCGCCGAGGACCCGTCGTTGCGCGCGCACCCGGGTCTGGCGCGGATGGTCGGCGAGGTCGTGGACGAGGGCCGCGCCGGATACCTGGAGAAGAGCTGACCCGCGCCACCCGGTGATCCCGGCCGCGGGGTGGTCCGATGGTGCTGCGGGGCGGTCCGGCGGCAGCGGCGGATCATGTTCCCGATCTTGCAGAAAAGGGAAAATCAAGGATATTTCTTTCCCGCAGGGCTTGTGCGCACTCGGTGTCCTCGCAGGTCATTACGGTCGGATGACGTGGGTCACCCCTTGATTCTCTCGTCAGGCGGAATTTTCGCGGTACCGTTTCGGGACCGTCCGACACCTGTCCAGGAGGTAGCCGGCATGTTTCGCAAGGTCCTCGTCGCCAACCGTGGCGAAATCGCGATCCGAGCCTTCCGCGCGGGCTACGAGCTCGGCGCGGGCACCGTCGCGGTGTTCCCGCACGAAGACCGCAACTCGCTGCACCGCTTGAAAGCCGACGAGTCCTACGAGATCGGCGAACCGGGCCACCCGGTGCGCGCCTACCTCTCGGTGGAGGAGGTCATCAAGGCGGCGCAGACCGCGGGCGCCGACGCCATCTACCCCGGTTACGGGTTCCTCTCCGAGAACCCGGACCTGGCGAAGGCCTGCCACGACGCGGGCATCACGTTCGTCGGGCCGAGCCACGAGATCCTCGAAATGGCCGGGAACAAGGCCACCGCAGTGGCCGCGGCCCGCGAAGCGGGCGTACCCGTGCTCGACTCCTCCGCGCCGTCGGCGGACATCGACGAGCTCATGTCGGTGGGGGAGACGATCCCGTTCCCCGTGTTCGTGAAGGCCGTCGCGGGCGGTGGCGGCCGCGGGATGCGCCGCGTCGCCGAGCTCGGCGGGCTCCGCGAAGCCCTGGAAGCCGCGATGCGGGAAGCCGAATCCGCCTTCGGCGACCCCACGGTGTTCCTGGAGCAGGCCGTGGTGAACCCGCGGCACATCGAGGTGCAGATCCTCGCCGACGCGACCGGCGAAGTGATCCACCTGTTCGAGCGGGACTGCTCGGTGCAGCGGCGGCACCAGAAGGTCATCGAGATCGCGCCCGCCCCCAACCTCGACCCCGAGCTCCGCGAACGCATCTGCGCCGACGCCGTCGCCTTCGCCCGCAAGATCGGGTACGTGAACGCGGGCACCGTCGAGTTCCTCGTCGACGAGCAGGGCAGGCACGTGTTCATCGAGATGAACCCGCGCATCCAGGTCGAGCACACCGTCACCGAAGAGGTCACCGACGCCGACCTCGTGCAGTCCCAGATCCGCATCGCCGCGGGCGAGACGCTGGCCGACCTGGGCATGACGCAGGACTCGGTCCGGTTGCGCGGCGCCGCGCTGCAGTGCCGGATCACCACCGAGGACCCCACCAACGGATTCCGGCCGGACACCGGCATGATCAGCGCCTACCGCTCGCCGGGCGGCGCGGGCATCCGGCTCGACGGCGGCACCGCGTTCGCGGGCACCAGCATCAGCCCGCACTTCGACTCGATGCTGGTGAAGCTGTCCTGCCGCGGCCGGGACTTCGGGACCGCGGTGGCCCGCGCCCGGCGCGCCCTCGCCGAGTTCCGGATCCGCGGCGTGGCCACGAACATCCCGTTCCTGCAGGCGGTCCTGGAGGACGACGACTTCGCGGGCGGCCGGGTCACCACCTCCTTCATCGAGGAGCGCCCGCACCTGCTGACCGCGCGGCACTCCGCCGACCGCGGGACCCGGCTGCTGAACTACCTGGCCGACGTGACGGTGAACCAGCCGAACGGGCCGCGCCCCACCGCCGCGGACCCGGTGCTCAAGCTGCCCGAGGCCGACCTGAGCGCCCCGCCGCGGGACGGTTCCAAGCAGCGGCTCACCGAACTCGGCCCGGAGGGCTTCGCCCGCTGGCTGCGGGAGTCCGACGCCGTCGGCGTCACCGACACCACCTTCCGCGACGCCCACCAGTCGCTGCTGGCGACCCGGGTGCGCAGCAAGGACCTGCTGGCCGTCGCGCCGCACGTGGCGCGGATGACGCCGGAGCTGCTGTCCCTGGAGTGCTGGGGCGGCGCCACCTACGACGTGGCGCTGCGGTTCCTCGCCGAGGACCCGTGGGAGCGGTTGGCGAAGCTGCGCGAAGCGGTGCCGAACATCTGCCTGCAGATGCTGCTGCGCGGGCGCAACACCGTCGGGTACACGCCCTACCCGACCGAGGTGACCGAGCACTTCGTGCAGGAGGCCACCGACACCGGCATCGACATCTTCCGCATCTTCGACGCGCTCAACGACGTCGAGCAGATGCGCCCCGCCATCCAGGCCGTCCGGGACACCGGCAGGTCCGTCGCCGAGGTGGCGCTCTGCTACACCGGTGATCTGCTGGACCCGGCGGAGGAGGTCTACACGCTGGACTACTACCTGCGGCTGGCCGAGCGGATCGTCGAGGCCGGGGCGCACGTGCTGGCCATCAAGGACATGGCCGGGCTGCTGCGCGCACCCGCCGCCGCCGAGCTCGTCACCGCGCTGCGCCGCGAGTTCGACCTGCCGGTGCACCTGCACACCCACGACACGCCGGGCGGGCAGCTGGCCACCTACCTGTCGGCCGTGCAGTCCGGGGTGGACGCGGTCGACGGGGCCGTGGCCTCGCTGGCGGGCACCACCTCGCAGCCCGCGCTGTCCTCGGTCGTCGCGGCGACCGACCACACGGACCGGGCCACCGGGCTGGACCTGCGCTCGGTGTGCGACCTGGAGCCGTACTGGGAGTCGGTGCGCAAGATCTACCAGCCGTTCGAGGCCGGCCTGGCCGCGCCCACCGGCCGCGTGTACCGGCACGAGATCCCCGGCGGGCAGCTGTCGAACCTGCGCACCCAGGCCGTCGCGCTCGGCCTCGGCGACAAGTTCGAGGAGATCGAGGCCATGTACGAGGCCGCCGACCTCATCCTCGGCAGGCTCGTGAAGGTCACCCCGTCCTCGAAGGTCGTCGGCGACCTCGCGCTGCACCTGGTCGGTGCGGGCGTCGACCCCGCCGACTTCGAGGCGGAGCCGCGCAAGTTCGACATCCCGGACTCCGTCATCGGCTTCCTGCAGGGCGAACTGGGCGAGCCGCCCGCGGGCTGGCCGGAGCCGTTCCGCACCCGGGCGCTGGAAGGGCGCACCGGTGGCCGGAAGCTCGCCGAGCTCACCGCGGAGGACCGGACCGGGCTGGCGGACGACCGCCGCGGCACGCTCAACCGGCTGCTGTTCGCCAAGCCCACCAAGGAGTTCACCGAGCACCGCGAGGCCTACGGGGACACCTCGCTGCTGCGCAGCAAGGACTTCTTCTACGGGCTGCGGCCCGGCGAGGAGTACTCCGTCGACCTCGACCCGGGCGTGCGGCTGCTCATCGGGCTCGAAGCGATCAGCGAGGCCGACGAGCGCGGCATCCGCACCGTGATGGCGATCCTCAACGGCCAGCTGCGGCCCATCCAGGTGCGGGACCGCTCGGTGGCCACCGACCTGCCGGTGGCGGAGAAGGCCGACCGCGGTAATCCCGGCCACGTGCCCGCCCCGTTCGCCGGTGTGGTCACGCTCGCCGTCGCCGAAGGCGATGAGGTCTCCGCCGGGCAGACCATCGCGACGATCGAGGCGATGAAGATGGAGGCCGCGATCACCGCGCCGCAGGCCGGCCAGGTCAAGCGGCTCGCCATCGGCCGGGTGCAGCAGGTGGAGGGCGGCGACCTGATCGCCGAGATCGGGTAGTCCGGCACGACCTCCGGGGGGGGGGGGGGGGGGGTGCAGACCCAGGGCCGGGCCCCGCGAGAGGGGGGGTGGGTTGGCGGGTGCCGGGG